>JASLVT010000277.1 GCA_030741175.1 Porticoccaceae bacterium | reverse complement strand
CTCAAAACTGACGCCGCGCATCACCGAAACAGCAAATGTGCTGTTTAAAATTTATCTCAGTCTTACCGTTGTCTGCGCATTGGCCTATTGGGCTGCAGGCATGAATGGATTTGATGCTATAAGCCATAGTTTTTCAACAGTGGCTATCGGCGGCTTCTCGACCCATGATGATAGTATCGGCTTCTTTAACAGCAATACGATTATGGCTATTTGTGCCTTCTTTATGATTGTGTCTGGTCTTAACTTTGCACTGCACTACCTTGTTTGGCACAACCGAAAACTGCAGCATTACTGGGCTGACCCAGAAGCCCGTATGTATATTTACCTATTGATCGTCGGCATGGTGATTACCTGTAGCTACCTCTACTACAGCGGCACCTATGATCAAGAAGAGAGCATTAGCCAAGGTGTGTTTCAACTAGTGTCTATTATGACCACCACTGGGTTCGCCACCGCCGAGTTTAGTAACTGGCCAACATTCTTGCCGTTCTTTTTGCTGTTTTTATCTTTTTTTGGTGCCTGTGCAGGCTCCACTGGTGGCGGTATTAAGATTGGCCGCATGCTAATACTAGCCCAGCAGGGGATAAGAGAAATATACCGTCTGGTACACCCCAATGCATTGTTACCCATTAAAATTCGCAACCGCAGAATTCCTGAGCGAGTGACAGATGCAATCTGGGCATTCCTCGGTGTTTATCTGGCCATTTTTTACTTAATGGTGTTACTACTGCTGGCCTCGGGTTTAGATTATGTCACGGCCTGGTCAGCCACCGCGGCATCACTCAACAATCTGGGACCCGGTTTAGGTACAGTTGCAACTAACTATGCAGATATCGGTGGATTTGCCAAATGGGTGCTCTGTTGGGGCATGTTGTTGGGTCGATTAGAGATTTTCACTCTGCTGGTATTATTCACGCCAACATTTTGGAAGAACTAAGGTTCCTAGCGCCATTTAATTTTAAATCCACACCAGAGCACAGCATGATGTATATGTTGTGGATATACAAAAAAGGCTGATCAATATCAGCCTTTTTGAGTAGTCCATTGATCAATGAAATACTATTGCTTGCGGGCGTTGTAATAGGCCTCCTCAGAGATACCATGGTAAGTCATGGCCTGTTGCTTAAACGCCTCAACTGACTCCGCTATGCGCTTGGCTATTTCGGAATCTTCAGCTAACTCGTCCAGCACTTCCGCGGATAGTCTGCGCAGTTCAGCGATCACTTCATCCGGTAGCTGGCGCACTTCCACACCATGAGTCTCCACTAGTTCCACCAGAGCAGTATTATTTCTGGCGGTGTATTCATCCAGCATGTCCTGATTAACCGCTCGAGCTGCATTATCAACTATCGCCTGCAAGTCAGTGGGCAAATCTGCGTAAGCATCTTTATTGACGATCAACTCCAAAATAGGACCTGGCTCATGCCAACCCGGATAATAGTAATATTTCGCCACCTGATGAAAACCAAAGGCTAGATCGTTGTAAGGGCCAACCCATTCAGTGGCGTCAATCACACCGGTTTGCATCGATGTGTAAAGCTCGCCCCCCGGCATGGTCACTGGCACACCACCAGCGCGGGCGATGACATCACCTCCGAGGCCGGGGATGCGCATACGCAAGCCCTTGATATCATCCATCGAGTTAATTTCCCGATTAAACCAACCGGCCATTTGTACCCCTGTGCTACCGCCGGCAAAAGGAATTAAATTAA
>JASLVT010000276.1 GCA_030741175.1 Porticoccaceae bacterium | reverse complement strand
CTAGTACCTGCGATGGCGGACAAGGCCAAAAAGGTAACTATGTTGCAGCGCTCCCCGACCTATGTCATATCAAGGCCTTCAATAGACTGGTTAGCCAATGGTTTAAAATGGTTGCTACCTATCAATTGGGCATACAATCTCACGCGCCTTAAAAATACCTTGTATCAAGAGTGGCTGTTTAAAATCGCTCGCCGCTACCCCCAGTTCGCCAAGTTCCTATTACTTAATAAAGTACGGAGACAACTGGGAAAAGATTATGATGTCAGCAAACATTTTACCCCTGACTACAATCCTTGGGATCAACGTCTGTGTCTAGTGCCCGATGGTGATCTATTCAACGCTATCAATAGCGGCAAGGCCGATATAGTGACCGACCAGATCGCACGTTTTAACAACAGCGGTATTGAGTTGACGTCGGGACAGCACCTTCCAGCGGATATTATTGTCAGTGCAACGGGTCTCGAATTGCAGGTAATGGGGGGCGCTACATTTACTGTTGATGGTCATGTGATCGATTTCTCATCAAAGATCACTTACAAAGGTCTGATGGTTTCTGATGTTCCCAACATGGTATCTATTTTTGGTTATGTTAATGCATCTTGGACACTGCGGGCTGACTTGGCCGCTGAATGGGTATGCCGCACCCTGAATCATATGACTAACACTCAGACCAGTAAGGTTGTGCCTCAGGTACCAGATTCTTTGAAACAAATGCCTACCAAGGACTGGATAGCCGACTTCCCTGCTGGTTACCTAAAGCGCACCATGCATTTACAGCCAAAACAGGGTAATCAAGCACCTTGGGTCAATAGCCAGGACTTTCGCCAAGAACGGACTCTGTTTAAGCGCCCTCTGGCGACCGATAAGGCATTGCGCTTTAGCGCACCCTAATTTTGGCTAACAGGCAGAACGCTGACCTCATCCAAATAACAGATTAAGTACATCTTGACCTTAGACTACAGTCTAAGGTTTATAATGGCCGTATGACTAGCAGAACATTACTAAAAATAGGCGAGCTCGCGGCACAAACCAATGTGTCGAGAGACACTCTGCGGTTCTATGAAAAACACGGCTTAATTCTGCCCAGTAAGCGCAATAACGCGGGTTACCGCCTCTATTGTGCTGAGGATGTACACCGCATCTCTTTTATTTTAAGCGCCAAAGAGGTGGGTTTTACACTCAATGAAATACATCAATTGCTTGATCTAGAGGTAACTAAGGAACAGGCATCCTGCGAGGACGTCAAGCAATTTGTCGACGCTAAAATTGAGATAGTCAATCAACGACTTGCCGAGATTAAGCGAGTAAAGCGATCATTACAGGCACTCAGCGACGCCTGCACTGGCGGTGATGCGCCAGCCACTCAATGCACTATCCTCGAAGCGTTAGGTGACCAACATCCTCAGGACTAAACTATGTTGCTAGTAGAAAACTTTATTGCCCTATTTATAGAAGCCGCACCCTGGTTAATGCTCGGACTAACTGTCGCTGGCGTAATTAAAGTGCTCGTGCCAAGCCAGCTAATGGCAACACATTTAGGTGACCCCGGACCGAAAGCCACGGTTAAAGCTGCGCTATTTGGTGCGCCATTGCCGCTCTGTTCCTGCGGCGTTATTCCGGCAGCATTGGGCCTGCGCCGCAGTGGTGCTTCCAAGGCCGCTACCACCTCTTTTTTAATTTCCACGCCAGAGACCGGCGTTGATTCAATTTCTATCTCCTACGCCATGCTCGGTCCATTTATGGCCATTATTC
>JASLVT010000275.1 GCA_030741175.1 Porticoccaceae bacterium | reverse complement strand
ATTGGTACTACACCGGACGTAAGGTAGTGGCTGTTGTAGACAGTAGAGCGGAACCCAAAGGTGAGTTGGTGGATGTGGTGAAAGCCTTGGGTATCGATCTTATGGCTGGGTATGGGGTGATTGAGGCTCAAGGTCGCAAGCGAGTGAAACGCGCATTGGTTGCGCCACTGAGCGCCGATGGCAAGCAGATCACTGGAGCGGTAAAAAAATTGGACTGCGATCTGATTGCCTGCTCTGGTGGTTGGAGTCCGGCGATCCATTTAAGCTCTCACACGGGGGCGAAGCCCGAGTGGGATGAGAATATTGTTGGTTTTAGACCGGGGCAATCGAAACAGCAAGAGCGTTCTGTGGGTGCATGCTCAGGTAGCTATGCGTTGTCCGATTGCCTCGCCGAGGGCGCCAATGCTGGTGCAGAGGCGGCCAAATTGGTTGGTGCTGGCGATGGCACAGTGCATTTCCCGCTGCCTGAGGTCGAGGAGTATCAGGAGCAGCCTCAGCAGGCTCTGTTTCTTGTCCCTCATATTAAAGCGACAAGTCGTGCACCCAGTCAGTTTGTCGATATGCAGCTGGATGTGAGCGCCAGTGGTATTGAGCTTGCGGTGCGTGAGGGTTTTCAGTCGGTTGAACATATCAAGCGCTATACGGCAATGGGTTTTGGCACTGACCAAGGCAAACTGGGTAATATCAATGGTATGGCAATTCTTGCCAATGCATTGGGGCAGAGCATTCCTGAGACTGGCACAACGATTTTCCGGCCCTCTTATTCGCCAACAACATTTGGTGCCATAGCGGGTCGAGATGTTGGCGAGTTATTTGATCCTGAGCGTTATACCGCCATGCATCGATGGCATCAAGCGCAGGGTGCTGAATTTGAGGATGTCGGTCAGTGGAAACGGCCATGGTACTACCCACAGTCGGGTGAGTCGATGGATGAGGCAGTGGCTAGAGAATGCCTGGCAGTTCGCAATAGCTGCGGTATTTTGGATGCCAGTACATTGGGAAAAATTGATATTCAGGGCCCGGACGCTGCGGAATTTATAACCCGTATGTATACCAATTCATATCTTAAACTCGCACCGGGTAAATGTCGCTATGGCGTTATGCTGAAAGAAGATGGCATGATCTTCGATGATGGCGTCTGTGCCTGTTTGGGCGATAACCATTATTTGATGTTCACTACCACTGGGGGCGCAGCGGGGGTATTAGCCTGGCTAGAGCTATGGCAACAGACCGAATGGCCGGATTTAAAAGTGTATTTCACTTCGGTCACCGATCATTGGAGTACCGCCACAATATCAGGGCCCAATGCGCGCAAGGTGCTAGCCAAGCTATGTGACGACATTGATTTAAGTAAGGACAGCTTCGAGTTTATGGATTGGCGAGATGGTCATGTTGCCGGAGTGAAGGCGCGAGTATTTCGTATCAGCTTTACCGGTGAGCTGTCTTACGAGGTGAATGTTCCAGCCCATTATGGTCGCTATGTCTGGGAGGCATTAATAACTGCGGGTGAGGAGTTTGGTATCACACCTTATGGCACGGAGACAATGCATGTGTTGCGTGCTGAAAAAGGTTTTATCATCGTGGGTCAAGATACTGATGGTTCTATGACACCTGCTGATATGGCTATGGACTGGGTTGTTGGCAAGAACAAAAGTTTTAGCTTTATTGGTCAGCGATCGTTACAGCGCAGTGATTCTATTCGTGACGATCGCAAGCAGTTTGTCGGCTTGAAAACAGCTGTGGCGACTGAGGTCATACCGGAGGGCGCGCAAAT
>JASLVT010000274.1 GCA_030741175.1 Porticoccaceae bacterium | reverse complement strand
TGAAGAGGTTGCCAGCTTATGACGAAGAATCCACTTAGGACTCATAATAATCAGCGGTCGACGCATGGGCCTTATGGCCTGACGTCGCAACAGATGAAATACCTGTGCCGGCGTTGTCGGTATAGATATTTGCATATTGTGTTGTGCGCAGAGCTGCAAGAATCTTTCCAAACGAGCAGATGAATGCTCTGGACCCTGCCCTTCAAAACCATGAGGTAACATCATGGTCAAACCTGACAGACGTGCCCACTTGTGCTCGCCACTGGCAATAAACTGATCGATTACCACCTGTGCTCCATTGGCAAAATCACCAAACTGTGCTTCCCAAATAATCAAGCTTTTAGGAGCCGTGGTAGCATAGCCATACTCAAACGCTAACACCGCCTCCTCGGAGAGCACAGAATCGTAGATATCGAAGCGCGGTTGGTCCTCAGCAAGGTTAGCCATGGGCAAGTAGGCCTCACCATCTTTCTGGTTGAGCACCACCGCATGGCGATGGGAGAAGGTTCCTCGGCGCACATCCTGACCGGTAATACGAATTGGGTAACCTTCCTCCAACAAGGTGCCATAAGCCAGCAATTCGGCCATACCCCAATTCAATGGCAATGCACCACCGGCCATTTTGCGGCGATCATCGTAAATTTTTGCCACTTGACGCTGCACCTGAATTCCATCGGGAATCGAGGTAACTCGGGTTGCCACATCCTGCAACAGTTTAAGATCAATACTGGTCTTGGCCGGCGTGCGCCAGTCATGGCCCAAATAAGGCTCCCAGTTAACAAACAGGCTGGTATCGGGCTCGCGCACAAGGTTGTGCACAACAAACTCGCCTTTATCTAAGCTCGCCCTGTAGGCATTGGCCATCTCATTGGCCTTATCCTGTTCAAGCACGCCTTCGGCAACGAGTTTCTGTGCATAGAGCGTACGAGTGGTCGAGTGTTTGCGAATAATATCGTACATCAACGGCTGAGTGGACGACGGCTCATCGGTTTCGTTGTGACCACGACGACGGTAACATACCAAATCAATCACCACGTCCTTACCAAACTCATAGCGATAATCCATTGCCAACATGGCTGCAAACATTACCGCATCGGGGTTATCTCCATTGACATGGAGAATAGGAGCGCCGACCATCTTGGCAATATCAGTGCAGTATTCTGTTGAGCGAGCGTCGTCTTGACGACTGGTGGTAAAACCAACCTGGTTATTGATCACAATATGGATAGCACCGCCAGTCTTGTATGCTCGGGTTTGCGATAACTGGAAGGTCTCCATCACCACGCCCTGCCCAGCAAACGCTGCATCACCATGTATTAAAATGGGCACTACTTTCTGGCCGGTAGGGTCATTGCGGCGATCCTGTCTTGCGCGACCAGAACCAATCACTACCGGACATGAGATCTCCAAATGCGATGGGTTAAAACCCAATGCCATATGCACTTCACCACCGGGAGTCATCACGTTGGATGAAAAACCCTGATGGTATTTAACATCGCCCGAGGTATTGACCAAGCGCTTGCCTTCAAATTCTTCAAACATTTCGGCGGGATTTTTGCCGAGAATATTCACCAGAACATTAAGACGGCCACGGTGTGCCATAGCCATCACAATCTCTTTACAGCCATACTCACCGGAACGCCGCACGAGACAGTCAAGCAATGGGATCAGGCTCTCGCCGCCTTCAAGGCCAAAGCGTTTGGTACCTGGATATTTAGAGTCTAAATGCTTTTCCAAGCCCTCAGCCGCCGTTAGTCGACTCAATACATCAATACGCGCCTCATCACCATAGGTGGGCTTAGAGCGCACTGATTCAAATCGCTGAGCCAGCCACTG
>JASLVT010000273.1 GCA_030741175.1 Porticoccaceae bacterium | reverse complement strand
GCCGCTGTTTCGGAAAATGCCTTGCCCACCACTACATCGGTTGGCAGCGGAATATTCACCTTGTCCATCAACGCGCGCGCGGCGGGAATTAAATCGTGCTCGCAGAGTGATTTGCCGACGTTCTTACCTGCCGCCGCTAAGAATGTATTGGCGATACCACCGCCGACAATTAGCTGATCCACTTGATCAGCAAGCGTCTCCAATACCATTAATTTCGTCGATACCTTGGAACCGCCGACAATCGCAGCGATCGGCGCAGTGGGCGTTTTTAGTGCGGTTTCCAGGGCTGCAAGCTCTTGAGCGAGAAGTGGGCCTGCACAGGCAGTCGGTGCAAATTTGGCCACACCATGAGTCGACGCCTGAGCACGGTGTGCGGTGCCAAACGCATCCATCACAAACACATCACACAACTCGGCATAGGCCTTGGCAAGATCGTCTTCATTTGCTTTCTCACCTAGATTAAAACGCACATTTTCCAACATCAGTATCGAACCTTCGGCAATGTCTCCAGCTGCGGGCCATTGTGGTGCCACAGTCACTGGGCAATCCAGTAGCTCAGCCAAGTAGGCAGCCACAGGTTTCATACTGTATTGATCCTCGTATTGACCTTCCGCGGGTCTGCCGAGATGGGACATCAAAATGACTTTAGCGCCGGCCTGCAGGGCAAATTTAATCGTGGGAAGTGCTGCTTTGATTCTGGCATCACTGGTGATAACACCATCTTTAATCGGCACATTGAGGTCTTCGCGGATCAGTACTCGCTTGCCGGCTAACGCTTGGTCGGTCATTAACTTGACGGTCATCTTGGTCCTTAATTAAATTGATTCATAATTATTGCTTGGTTGACGCATCCCCACACCAACTCAGTAGGGTGTCGAGCATTCTATTGGCATAGCCCCACTCGTTATCAAACCAGATTAATACCTTGGCGAGTTTTTGCTGACTCACTCGGGTTTGGCTGGCATCAACAATGCCGCTGCGGGGGTCATGGTTAAAATCGCAAGAGGCGAGCGGCTCTTCGGTATAACCAAGGACGCCATTCAGGTCGCTTTGGGTGGCGGCCAATAATGCCGCATTAACCGATGCCGTATCCACCTCGGTATTGAGCATTACCGAGAGATCAATGGCCGATACATTCAGCGTTGGTACACGCATGGCCTGCGCTTGGAAACGACCTGTCAGTTCTGGCAACAGACGATCAATACCCAATGCCAAGCCGGTATCAACAGGGATAATTGATTGCATTGCCGCACGTGTTTTGCGTAAGTCGGTGTTATGATAAGCATCAATAACAGGTTGATCATTCATCGCCGAATGGATGGTAGTGATAACGCCGCCATCTATACCAAAGGCATCATCTAACACTTTAATCACCGGCACCACGCAGTTGGTTGAACAGGACGCCGCCGAGATAATAATTTCATTGCCGGTCAGTAGGTGCTGATTAACGCCATAGACAATTGTGGCATCCACCGTAGGCTCTGCTGGTTGGGAAAACAACACTCGTTTTGCGCCGCTGGCCAAATGCTGCTCTGCGGTTTGGCGGTCACTAAATGAACCGCTACACTCAAGCACTACATCTATCTCTAATTCGCCCCAAGGCAACTGATCTAGCGACTGATTGTGCAGTATCTCTATACTATCGCCATTAACTGAAAGTGAGTGTTCACTTACATCAATGTCACCTAGAAATCGACCATGGGTTGAATCATACTTGGTCAGATGGGCAATAGTTCTATTGTCCGCGGGCTCATTGATGGCAACGATCTGCACCTGATCGCGAACGCCGGATTCATAAAGAGCCCGCAATACTGACCGGCCTATTCGGCCATAGCCATTAATGGCTACACGAATCATTAACCAACAACTT
>JASLVT010000272.1 GCA_030741175.1 Porticoccaceae bacterium | reverse complement strand
ACTATCATCATAGTGGTAAAAGAATTGAGTGTAGGCATCATTGAGCTGTTGCAGGTAGGAATGCTCAATTGTGCGCTCGATAGCAATACCCCGACGCTGTACGCGCTCGTAGAGCGTCTCGGTGGGTGCCTGAAGATAGATCACCAAATCTGGTTTTGGCAAATCTTCAATAATGTTGTCGTATACGGTTTGATAGAGCCGGTATTCATCATCGTCCAAAGTGATACGGGCAAATAAAGGATCTTTTTCGATAAGAAAGTCAGACACTCGCACTTGCTGAAAAATATCGCCTTGACGCAAATCTTGCAGTTTGCGCATACGCTGAAATAAGAAGTACAGCTGGGTAGGTAGTGCATTGCTGCGCCGATCTTGATAAAAACGCTCTAGAAATGGATTCTCCTCAGCTTCCTCAAGCAGAGTCTCGTAATTAAAGGAGTTGGCTAGACGTTTGGCCAATGTGGTCTTGCCAATACCGATGGGCCCCTCTATGGCAATGTATCGGGGTATAGAAGCAACAGATAAATCGAGATCCAATTCATTGTGCAATGCGGGTTCCACAGCAGTCTCCAAAATCTATACTTGAGCCTCACTCAGGCGATCACCTAACAGCGGTGCTAGAGTTTGACAATACCCTGCATTGAACAGTTTGCCAATAGTTCAGCGATATTTTTACCATCTCCGAATTCAAGTTGAGGTGCTAGTTCCATTAGGGGCGCCAGTACAAAGTTGCGCTCATGCATGCGGGGATGGGGCAATATCAAACGCGAGCTATTTTCAGTGAGCTTGTCGTAAAGCAAAATGTCCAGATCCAGAGTTCTGGCACCCCAGCGAATCGTCCGCTCTCTACCCTGTTGCTTTTCAATCGATTGCAGAAGATCGAGAAGTTCAATGGGCTTTAGATCAGTTTCTAGCTTGGCCACTGCATTAATATAGTCTGGTTGTTGCCCGGGCCCAATGGCGACTGTTTGATAGAAGCTAGACTGATTTAAAACATCAATCTGAGGATTCTCAGACAGACTCCGTAACGCCTGCTCAAGCTGTGCCTGAGGGCTTAATAATTGATTATTATGCTTGCTAGAGAGATTGCTACCGAGCCCTATGTAAGCTACGGCCATTAGTCAGCCCGTGACTTTTTAGGTTTGCGACGTTTGCGGTTGCGTTTCGGTTCGCCCAGTGCCCTAGCCATTTGCTGTTGTTTCTCTTCGTCAGCATTTTGGTAAGCAGTCCACCAATCGCCTAGGCCGCTGAGCTCCTCACCTGCCTGCTCACGCAACAGTACAAAATCATAGGCAGCTCGAAACCTTGGGTGATCTGCGAGGCGTTTGGCGCGGTGGCCACCACGACGAGGTAACAATATCTGTAAGTCCCATATTTCACGCATGGGGATAGTAAACCTTTTTGGGATTGCAGTGATTGGAATTTGTTTGGCTATGACCTCGCCAGCTGCTTTACTGAGAGCGTAGGCTGGACTGTTGCCGCGCTCTCGATAAGAGGCTGCCAATTGTTGTACTGAAGGCCAGAGCAGTGCTGCATAGATAAAAGCGGGCGTGACACGCTTGTTGTTGCGAATTCGTAAATCTGTATTGGTGAAGGCTTGCTCAATAAGCTTGCCAGTAAGATTGTTCCGCTCTTTCATCATGGAGCTAACTTGAGGCGCAATGTAATCGAACAGGCCATATTCATAGAGAAGCCAGAAGGTGGCCAGACCCTGTCCGCTCATAAATAACTTTAAGGTCTCGTCAAAAAGTCTTGGTGGAGAGACATGTTGAAGATTGGAAGCCAGCTTGCGCATTGGCTTCTCAGTGATTGGGTCAATATTAAAGCCTAGTTTAGCGGCGAAACGAGCGACGCGGAGCAGACGTACTGGATCCTCGCGGA
>JASLVT010000271.1 GCA_030741175.1 Porticoccaceae bacterium | reverse complement strand
AAATTGTGGTGGTCAATATTGTTGAGCCACCCTCTAAAAATAGCCTACCCGTTGGACATATCACTGAGGTGCTAGGAGAGCATCTCGATCCTGGTATGGAGATTGAACTGTCGATTCGCAATTACGGCATTCCTCATATTTGGAATGACGAGGTGATGGCAGAGACCGCACTGATCCCTGATCAAGTTGAGAACAAAGATAAAGAGTTACGCATCGACTTACGCAAGACACCATTAATTACTATTGATGGTGAGGATGCGCGAGATTTTGATGACGCGGTTCACTGTCAACCCCGTGCCAAGGGTGGTTGGACGTTAACGGTTGCGATAGCAGATGTTTCGCATTATGTTGCGGTGGGTTCTGCGTTGGATAAAGAGGCTTTTGAACGCGGTAATTCAGTATATTTTCCTAATCATGTTGTTCCCATGTTGCCAGAGAAGTTATCCAATGGCCTCTGTTCCCTTAATCCCGCTGAAGATCGCCTTTGTATGGTGTGTGAAATGCAGGTTAGTGCTGAGGGGGATATCATTCGCTACCAGTTTTATGAAGCCATTATGCATTCTCATGCGCGCATGACCTATACACAGGTAGCTCAGATTTTAGCTGATCGAGACAAGCATGATAACTCCGGCGTGCGTAAGCAGTTTGCGGCCATTTTGCCTCAGGTTGATGCATTGCATGATTTGTACAAAGTATTGCATAGGCGCAGAGCTAAGCGCGGCGCCATTGACTTTGATAGTCAGGAAACACGCATTCTATTCGATAATGAGCGCAAGATAAGTCAGATCATTCCGATAGATCGAACTGAGGCTCATCGTCTGATTGAAGAATGTATGCTCTGTGCCAATGTCTGTTCCGCGGAGTTTCTAGAGAGGGCAAAGCTTCCAGCACTCTATCGTGTGCATGAGGGGCCCAGCGAGGAGCGCTTAAGTGCTGTTCGGGACTTCCTTGCAGAGCTTGGTATAGGCTTAGGTGGTGGCGATGATCCGCAGCCGCAGGACTATCAGCGAGTATTGTCTGCGGTGAAGGGTCGCGACGATGCCGCAGTGATTCAGTCGGTGATGTTGCGCTCCATGAGTCAGGCTGTCTACCAGCCCGAGAATTTGGGACACTTTGGTCTGGCGTTTGACGCCTACAGCCATTTCACCTCTCCCATCCGACGTTATGCAGATCTTCTGGTCCACAGAGCAATTCGTCGTTTGATCAGAAGCAAACAAAAAATAGCTGCTGTGCGACGTGTTGAGGGAGCGACCATACTTGCTCCTCAAAGTATTTATCCCTATGAATTGGCGCAGTTAGTCGAGACTGGCGAGCATTTGTCGATCACTGAGCGCCGGGCTGACGAAGCTACAAGAGATGTGGTCAATTGGTTGAAATGTGAATACCTTATGGACCATGTCGGCGAGCAATATGCGGGGGTAGTCAGTGCCGTGACTGGCTTTGGTCTGTTTGTCATGTTGGATGATCTCTATGTTGAGGGGCTGATTCATGTCACCGGTTTACCCAAGGATTACTATTATCATGAGGCCGCGCAGCATCGCATGGTGGGAGAGCGCACTGGGCGTGTATTTCGGCTTGGTCAGAAATTGCAAGTCAGAGTGGTCCGAGTCAATTTAGAAGAGCGCAAGATCGACTTTGAATTGGTCGATAAGTCGACTGACAATGTCGAGCATAAGAAGACAGGGCCTGGTGCAGACAAAAAAGTAAAGGTCTCAGCAAAAGCGGCAGAACTAGCCTCAGAGTATGAAAAAAAGCGTAAGCGTCGCGCTAAAACTGGGACGAAAAAGAAAACTAAGGGCAAGGCCGCATCCACACGTGGAAAGGCTGGAACGAAAAGGAAATCCTCCCTTAAGGCTAAAAAGCGACGTTAAGTCAGACGCTAAAAGCATCGCACAGATCTACTTCAGGTGCTTGGGT
>JASLVT010000270.1 GCA_030741175.1 Porticoccaceae bacterium | reverse complement strand
ATTTTGAAAGAAGCTTGAAAAGATGCGCGTGAGTCGGATTTGGGATATATTTTCAGGTAATCGAAGGGACATCAAAAATGATTGAAAAACGCCAGTTCTATATCAATGGCCAGTGGGTCGACCCTTTGGTCAGCAATGATTTGGCGGTCGAAAATCCTGCCTCTGAAGAACCTATTGCCACCATTAGTCTCGGTGCTTCAGGGGATGTAGATGCGGCGATTGCGGCGGCCAAAGCGGCCTTCCCCAGCTTCTCTCAGGTAAGCGTTGAAGAGCGTATTGCGCTGATGGAGAACTTGCTCAAAATTTATATGGATCGCTACGAGGAAATGTCCGTGGCGATTAGCATGGAAATGGGCGCGCCCATCTCCTTTGCGTCGGCAGCGCAGGCCGATACAGGCCGAGGCCATATTAGTGCTGCGATCGATGCGCTAAAACAATTTGAATTTGAGCGTCAGGTCGGCAATACCCGCATTGTTAAAGAGCCTATTGGTGTCTGTGGATTTATCACACCATGGAACTGGCCGATTAACCAGATTAGCTGCAAAGTTGCACCGGCGCTCGCCACCGGTTGCACCATGGTGCTTAAGCCCAGTGAGATTGCGCCCATCTCGGGCTATTTATTTACCGAGATGATGGATCAGGCGGGCTTCCCTGCCGGTGTCTACAATATGGTGAATGGAGATGGTCCCAATGTGGGCGCAGTTATTGCCAGTCATCCAGATGTCGATATGGTGTCGTTTACCGGCTCCACCAGAGCGGGTATCTTGGTGGCCAAAGCGGCCTCAGATACGGTTAAACGTGTGGCGCAGGAATTGGGTGGTAAGTCGCCGAATATTATTTTTGCAGATGCAGATCTAGACAAGGCAGTGAGTGCCGGCGTCACCAGTATGATGGGTAACACAGGGCAGTCCTGCAACGCGCCATCGCGTATGCTGGTGGAGTCATCGGTTTACCAACAGGCGGTGGAGATTGCCAAACAAACAGCGGCGCAGGTGGTGGTCGATGATCCGATGAAAGAGGGCTGGCATATTGGTCCTCTGTCGAGTCGCGTGCAATTCGATAAGGTACAGGGACTTATTGAAAA
This sequence comes from Porticoccaceae bacterium, assembly GCA_030741175.1. Lineage (GTDB taxonomy): Bacteria > Pseudomonadota > Gammaproteobacteria > Pseudomonadales > Porticoccaceae > HTCC2207. Next base: position 886 of record JASLVT010000270.1, on the reverse strand, counting down.
AGGTATCGAAGAGGGCGCAGAGCTGGTAATAGGTGGAACCGGAAAACCCGAGGGTTTGGATACCGGCTACTTTGTGAAACCAACCATTTTTGCCGGTGTAAATAACCAAATGACTATTGCGCAAGAGGAAATATTTGGTCCGGTACTGGCCATGATTCCCTTCGATACCGAAGAGCAGGCGATCGAGATTGCCAATGATACCCCCTATGGACTGGCAGCCTATTTCAGTACCAGTGACGAAGAGCGCGCTAAGCGCGTGGCGGGTCGGTTGCGCGCTGGTATGGTCAGCTTAAACAGCGCATCGCAGGGATACACAGCACCCTTTGGCGGCTATAAGCAGTCGGGCAATGGCCGAGAATGGGGTGAGTTTGGTTTTGATGACTATCTAGAGATCAAAGGTATTACCAGCTAACCATAGAGTCGTTATAACGCGACTGTCTCCTGTGTTGCTGCGTTTTTTGCGGCACAGCCCGCGGTGAATATTAAGCCGATTTTTCCTAAAGCCGCTATCGCTAAATAGCGGTAACAGGGGCGTTTTTTTATTTTTGTTATGGTCTCACTACTCCTCTATCCATAGCTGTTCCAGCGTTATACAGAGAATTATCCTTGCTTACCCATTGATATGCGCTCTGAGCATGGCAGGTAAATACTCTTCCTATCCAAGTTAATAGGGATATTGGCGAATAGAAAAAACCTGGTCTACGCTGAATTAATATTGATCAGTTAGTTGTTTCTACTGCAATAAGTTGAGTAACTAATCTGTCCAGAGTTCTTTGGCAAAATGGATTTCTGTCAGAAGGGGCAAAGCGATGAAATATCTATTCTCCATACTGGTTGCTATCACATTGAGTGCGCAAGCAACGAGTAGTCAACCCAGTTCAGCCAT
>JASLVT010000026.1 GCA_030741175.1 Porticoccaceae bacterium | reverse complement strand
CCAAACTCAAACCGAAGAAATCGACAATATCTGCAGACATGTTGGATACTGCAAATACCTATGACGACAAGGTCGCTCTGGTTCGCCTATTGGTGGCCGAGGACTCTGGCCGCGTTGCCAATGTACTCAAGAAAATGATCAGGGCTGTATAGGCCGGGTAAGGAGAATTTACAATGCCAGAAGCTAATGCGCAGGATGTTACTGAGTTCAAAGAAGAGATTCCTATATCGGAAGAACTTCAGGCTGAATTGGATGCAATGACAACCACAGAGCGTGCCGCAGTCATCATGTTGCTACTTGGTGAACAGCAGGCCGCAGATATCATACGCTATCTCAACCCTCGAGAAGTCCAAGCGCTGGGTGGTGCTATGGTCGGCGTTGCTGACCTTTCTCAGGAGGCGGTGAATCTCGTACTGGACCAATTTGTTGCCACTATTAAAAATCAGACTAATTTGGGTCTGGGTACCACCGATTATGTTGAGAATGTACTGAAACGAGCGCTGGGTGAAGATAAGGCGGCCACAGTCTTGGGTCGCATTATGCCTGGATCCTCAAGCAAAGGATTGGAGATTTTGCGTTGGATGGATGCTCGCTCAATTGGTGAGATGATTCGTGAGGAACATCCACAGGTTGTCGCCATTATTCTCTCTGTATTGGAATACGATATCGCTGCAGATGTACTTAACTTCCTGCCAAAAGAAAATCGTGCGGAAATTATGCAGCGTGTTGCTAGCTTAGAAACCGTGCAGCCCTCTGCGATGGAGGAGTTGGAAGGCATTATGAAGCAGCAATTCTCATCCAGTTCCTCAGCTAAGTCGTCGAGTTTCGGTGGGATTAAAACGGCGGCTAAGATCATGAACTTTACCAAGGTGGACTTGGAGACCTCCATTATGACCGGTGTTGCGGATTTAGATGAAAATCTCGCCATGCGTATACAAGACAGCATGTTCACCTTCGATAATTTGTCCGGTGTTGATAACCGCAGTATTCAGGTATTGATGCGTAGTGTTGAGCCCGAAATGTTGATGACAGCACTGAAAGGTGCCGACGAAATTGTCAAAGACAAGTTCCTCGACAACATGTCTCAGCGCGCCAAAATCATGTTCCTTGATGATATGGAAGCCAAAGGGCCTATTCGCATTACCGATGTTGAAGATGCGCAGAAAGCGATTATGCGCATTGCCCGTAAGTTGTCGGATTCTGGCGATCTGGTGCTGGCAGGCCGAGGGGATGATTTTGTCTGATACAAATCCATCAGTTAGCTGGCGGCTAAATGATCTGCTGAAAGCGGGGAAAAAAGCCAAAGCCTTTGCCACCGCCTCATGGCGTACGCCCGAGAACCCAGAGCAGGATCAGGGATTTATTCAGTGGCAGCCCACAAAGCTCAATGAACTGCCAGATGGGGCTCGGGAAACAGAGTCGCTAGACATGGCAGAGGAAGTCGAAGCGGAGGAAGAAGCGGAAGCCGCAGAGGCTGTCGAGCCTGTGGTTGAGGAACCAGTCGAACCAGAGCCCAGCTTTGATGAACAGCAACTTGAGGCGGCCAAGCGCGAAGCTCATGCGGCGGGCCATCGACTTGGTCAAGAGGAGGCGCAGGCACAGTGGCAACAGGCAAAAGATAGCTTTGTTGAACTCACGCAAGTACTGCGTGCGGCGCAGTCCGATATGACCGAGTTTTATACACCACTTAAAAAATTGGCTCTGCATCTGGCGGAACAATTAGTGCGAGGCGAGTTGTCAATCTCTGGCGCTGCCATAGAACGACTGACCAAAGAAGCATTGAAGGATCTGGAACAGCAAGGAGAGGGACCTATTGTTGTGCGCCTGAATCCTCTAGATGTAGAAAAATTTAATCAGCATCTCAGTGGTGAGCTTGAGGGCATAGATTTACGTGGTGATCCGGAGTTAACACAGGGTAGTGTCAAAGTGAGTATTGATGACAGTGCCATCGAGGACCTTTTGGAGCACCGGCTTCAAGCATTATCCGAGTCAGTACTGGGCTACGCCTATGGCGCTTCCCGTCAGGACGGTGACAATATCGATAGTCAGTTCGCCAATCCAGTGCAGGAAAAGGTCATTGAAGGTGCTGTAGTCGTCGAAGATCCGGCTAACGCACAGCAACAGCAATCCGAGCTAGATCCAGTTATGGACGAAAACACCGATGAAATGCATGTAGATCAGCAACATAGTGCTACGGAAGATGATTCTATCGAACCAACAGACTCATCGACTGACACAGATTTAAATGTTCCCGACGCCGAGCCACCAGAGGACTCAGAGACCGATGCTTGATTTTGCTACAGAGGTAGATCAGCTTGTTTCCGAGGTGAGAGCCCCTGAGGTTTCAACCAGCGGTAAACTCGTGCGAGTGGTTGGCTTAACCTTGGAAGCCAAGGGCATTATCGCGCCACTGGGCGCCCATTGTCAGGTGGAAAACCTCGATATGGGCACCTTTATTGATGCGGAAGTAGTGGGATTTCAGGATGATCTACTCTACCTGATGCCATTTTCAGAGCCTTCAGGCGTTGGCCCCGGCGCACGAGTTTGGGTGCGTTCAAATCATTCAAAGGCCTCTTTAGGAAGAGCGATGTTAGGGCGCGTTATCGATGGCCTTGGTCAGCCCATAGATGGCAAAGGGCCAATAGACTACACCGATCAATTGGGTCTAGAGGGACTGAATATCAACCCCATGGAACGTGGACCTATTACCCAAACATTGGACACAGGTATAAAAGCATTAAATACATGCCTTACCATAGGCCGTGGGCAGCGGATTGGTTTGGTGGCTGGCTCCGGCGTGGGTAAGTCAGTACTGCTTGGCATGCTGACACGCAATACCGAAGCGGATGTTGTGGTCATTGGTCTTATTGGTGAGCGTGGAAGAGAAGTTCAGGAGTTTATTCACCAGACCTTGGGCAAGGAGGGCTTGGCTAAATCTGTAGTGGTAGCGGCACCGGCGAATATTTCACCCGTGTTGCGTTTAAAGGCCACTCACTTGACGCATTTAATAGCCGAGTACTTTAGAAATCGCGGCCAAAATGTCCTGATGCTATGTGACAGCTTGACTCGCGTAGCCCATGCCCAGCGTGAGATAGGATTGGCCATTGGTGAACCACCGACCGCAAAGGGTTATCCGCCATCAGTATTTGCCCTATTGCCCAGACTAATTGAACGAGCCGGCGTAGGCCGCAATGGTCTCGGTTCTATTACTGCCGTCTACACCGTCTTGGCCGAGGGCGACGACCGTTCAGATCCGATTGTCGATATTGCTCGGGCTTCTCTGGATGGGCAGGTGATGCTTTCCCGTCAGTTGGCTGATGCAGCGCATTATCCGGCAATCGATTTGGCCGGTTCGATTTCGCGGGTGATGACAAATCTAGTCTCACCAGCACTGCTAAATGCGGCTAATCGTTTTAGGCGTCTGTGGACGTTATATCAACAAAATCAGGATCTAATTCAAGTTGGTGCCTACGAAGCTGGCACCAATGCTGACCTTGATGAGGCCATTAGATTGAGGTCAGGCATGGAGACATTATTACAACAGGCCAGTGATGAATCTGTGAGCATCGAGGACAGTCACAAGATGCTCCAGCAATTGACCGGTCAACCAGGTAACTAGGGACAGTGAAATACAATGACTTCCTCATCTGATACAAAACCTGTTTGGCAGGTTCTAGCAGCCAAGGCGCAAAAAGAGGTACAGCGGGCGCAGCTATCCCTTGCTGAAGTCCATCAGCGCAAAGAGCAGGCATTGGCCAGAGACGAAAAGCTTGAGGAGTTGCTTGTGGAATATGCATCGCAGTTGAGTCAGTTGCAGCGAAAAGCGCACAGCACCGGTGAAGCAGGCAATTACCGACAGTTTATTGACCAGCTACAAAAAATTAAAAATCAGGCTAAGACTGAGATTAGTGCGTTGGAGTCCGACTGTGCCGAGGCCAGACAGGTCTTATTACTCGCCGACCGCGAGCGCCTAAAATTGGAAAAATTAGCTGAGCGTGCGCAACAACAATTGGATCGTGACGCCGAATTGTCAGACAACCGCGCGCGTGAGGCGCAAAGTATTATGCAATTTAACTTGAGACAACAGATGAATCGCCAGTAACGGAGGTTTGGCACGTGTCTTGCAATCTTTACCAGTAATTACGCGAATTTACTGGATAGAACGCAATGGCTGAAATCAGCAATCTGATATTAAGTACAGTTTCAAAAGGCAGCAATGTAGCTAGCGCGGAGCCTGCAGAGCCATCCGAGGATGGCAGCAAAGTGCAAAAAGATGCGTTTTCTGTATTACTTGCCGGACAAATAGCAGAGCGGCGCGGTGGACAAAGTGGCAAATCATTGCCGCAAAGCGGCGATAAAACGGCTACTGATAATGCTGATGAATCAGATTTGCACAGTCTGCAGCTAAAAAGCGGTTTGAAGATTATTGTTGGTGGAGAAGCACCATCAGCAGAGGCGGTTTCGGCTTTTGCCGAGTCTCAGGGTATAAACCCAACTGCTATTGAGTTGTTGTTAGGTGAGTCGAATCAGGGTGAAGGGTTAAAACAGGTAGGTTTAAGCACTGATCTTCGACTGACAGCCACGACAGATGTAAAAGGGCAATTGGCCTCGCTACCCAATGGTCTGTCGGTTAGTGAAGATGACATAAAGATAGATGAGGCGCATGTTGCAAGACAGGCTAACAGTCATCAACCGCAGGGCGATGATTTGTTAGCAGCCTGGATAGCGAATAGCGGTGGAGCAGATAACGCTGTAGCGAATCAGTCAGCGTCGAGCTCAGTTGAGGTAAAGCCGGCGTTTGAGTTGCTAGCACAGCAGCAACGTATGGCAAGCCAGGGGTTAACAACTGCTTTCGCCAATGCCAAAGATAGGGTGGATACGATGGTCAAACAGCGCTCCACCAATGAAGGCAGCATAGCCCTCAGCGGCAAACAATTGGTTGAGGCGTTACAACAAGCCGCCCAAGAGGGAATTAGGAAGGAGTCGATACCAAGTGCTCAGGTTGAGTCCGGTGCTAAAGCAAGTGGTGCAGCGATGGCAGATTTTGCAGGCAAGCTTCTGTTCAAGGATTCGCAACTAAAAAATGTGGTTGCACAATGGCAGGGGCGGAATAAAACCGCACAGACTGCCATAAAGTTAGATGCTATTAATCTAGCCTTACCGGCAACACCAGTGACATTGGGTGAATCGGCTTTTTTGGCAGCGCAACAGAGCTCAACGGAGATGTTGACAAAGCCAATGCCGGACAGCTTGCCTGAGCATGCAATGCAACAGGCGATGCGCAAGCACGATGAGATGCTTGAGATGTCTCGACGGCTGACGGAGGCATTGGGTCAACGCCTTGCCGCTCAGATTACAAGAGGAGCATGGCGTGTAGAGATGGATCTCCATCCTAAATCGCTGGGTAGAATTGAGATACAATTGGAAATGAAAAATGGCGAGCTAGAGGCTAATTTTCATTCCGCTAATAGCGCGACAAGGGAATTGTTAGCTGAGAGTATGCCGCGATTGCGCACTGCGCTGGAAGAACATGGCATGGAAACTGCTTATATAGGGTTAGAACTGGCAAATCAGGGCAAATCTGACGGAAAATCGACAGCCCAACAACATCAAAGTCAGTCTGATGTACTGGTTGATGATGAGCCTGAGAGCCGAGAAATAAAGGGACATTTGTCCGATGATGGATTGGATGTGCTTGTTTAGCAAGTACTTGAGCGACGACAAGAGTTGAGAAGTAGAGGAATTAACCATGAGTGAAGAAATTTTAGAAGAAGAAGAGAAAGCAGGCAGCCCCATCCTTAAAATTCTTCTTATTGTTTTTGGCGTATTATTGATTGTTGCCATCACCATAGGCGCAACATTGTTTGCCAGCGGCTTTTTTGATGCAGACAAAGATGAAGATGCGGAAGCAGCAGTAGCAGCGCTCGAGGCGGCGGCAGAAGCGGAAGCGGCGGCAGCGGCGGAGGCAGCAGCCGGACCTAATAAAGTCCAGCTAGATAGCCCGGAATTAACTAAGTTTCAGCAGTCTTACTATCAGTTGGAGAAAGAGCTAACGACCAACGTCAATAACTCAAGAAAAGTGATGCAAGCATCCGTGGCTATCATGACCCATTACGACAGCCGAGTTGTTGATAATGTGGAAAAGCATGAGTTTCCGTTGCGCAATGTTATGTTGATCGTGATGTCGCAGCAGACAGAAGAGAACATCGCTGATCCCGACTTCAGATTTAACCTTGCCGAAGAATTAAAACTGGTGATGAACGCTAAGCTCGAAGAGCTCGAGGATTTTGGTGGCATCGAAGAAGTTTATTTAACTGAGTTTGTAGTTCAGTAATTTGTCTAAAGGGCAAATTAAAGTAACGAGATTGATGAGGGCCAAATGGCTGAAACAAGCAACTTATTATCGCAAGAAGAGCTAGACGCGCTAGCGGCCGGTATTGAAGATGGTTCGATAGAGTCGGATACCGGCGTCAACATGGGTGCGCGCGCAGTAAAACACGATCTCACCAATGAAGATTCTTCCTTGGGAGTGAATGTTGGCGCTGTCGACATGATTAATGAGCGTTTCGTCAGGCAGTTCCGTTTGGGCCTGTTAGAAGTCCTCCGCACTACACCAAAGGTCAATATGGCCAATGTTGAGATTATGAAGTTTGGCGATTACCTCAAGGATTTATCGCCACCATTGGCGGTTAATACGATTCGATTAAATCCCCTACGTGGCTATTCCATGGTAGTGATCGAGCCATCGGTTATCTTTGCCTCACTGGATAACTTCTTCGGTGGGTTTGGCCGTGGCATTGACAGTTTGCCGCCAGGACGATTATTTACACCCACCGAGTCGAGCATTATTAAGATTATGATGGATGTATTTTTTGGGTCATTGCAGGAGGCCTGGGCGCCGATCCTGCCGCTACAATGTGAGCATGTTGGCTCTGAAATCAACCCGCAGTTTGCTCAAATTGCTGATGAGAATGACTTAGTTGTAGTCAGTCGGTTTTCATCGGATCTGGGTGATCAAGCATCGGGCAATATTGACTTGGTCTATCCCTACAGTTCACTTAAACCAATTCGTGATTTGTTGCGCAGTCGAGTGCAGACCGGCGATGGCAATGATGCCTCAGACAAAGCATGGAGTACGGAGCTTCAGTCAGCGGCGCTAGATGCAGAGCTCGAACTCAAAGTCACGCTGGCGGATATTGAGACTACATTGAAGCAGTTTGAAGAGCTGCGAGAAGACGACATTATTTATTTAAACAAAGCGGATTACGCGCGAATACATATTAATGATGTACCAGTATTTGATGCGGACATCGGTAGCAACGGCTCTAACATGGCCGCGAAAATTGTTAAATCTTTGGCACCGATAAAGTAAACAAAAAAGAATTACCAAAATAGTGAGTAGCAGAATATGACAGAATCAGAAGCAGAAACAGCCGTTGATCAGCCGGAAGTGTCGGCAGAGGACATTGAGAAGAATAAAATCAATTCAGAGGTTCTTCAAAATATCCCCGTTACCATTTCCGTTGAAGTGGGTCGCGCGTCACTTAAAATTCGTGATTTAATGCGGCTTACGCAAGGTAGTGTTGTTGAACTCGATCGTCTAGCAGGTGAACCCTTAGACCTTTTAGTGAATAATACCCTTGTTGCACAAGGTGAAGTTGTTTTGGTTAACGACCGTTATGGCGTAAGATTAACCAGCGTGGTACCAACAGCGGATCGAGTTAAAAACCTCTAAGCTGGGAAAAATATGGCAGCTGAATTTGGTTGGGCTGAGTGGCTATCGATGCTAGCCTCCTTTTTACTGGTAATAGGACTACTGGTTGCCACATTATTCGCGCTAAAAAAATTAAACCTCGGAATAGGCGGTGTTGAGGGTAAACGCCTGAAAATACTCGAGGTAAAAAACTTAGGTGCCAGGCAGAAACTCCTTCTTGTCAGTGTCAATGCTGAACAAATTCTGTTAGGTTTAACTCCGCAAGGTATTACTCGACTCGGCGGCTGGGAAGAGCAGCATGAGACTGCGCCAGACGACGAGTTAGAGAAGGACGTTCCTGCTGAGAAAAAAGGCAAAAACTTTAAACAATTTTTATCGCAAACGGTGAAGAGACAAAAGGATTAAATTTTGGCTCGTTGGATGATCAGCAAGCAGTTCCCCGCCATCAAAAGCCTAGTGCTAGGTTTTCTACTCCTCGCTATCAATAGCCAAGCGCTGGCAGAACCCGGTCTTCCTATCGTCAATATGGTTGAAAATGATGCTGGGGGTACGCAGTATAGTCTGACGTTGCAGCTGATTGCGCTGATGACGGTGCTCACGTTACTGCCAAGCTTGCTGTTGATGATGACCTCTTTTGTGCGCATTATCATTGTCTTATCTTTGTTGCGACAGGCATTGGGTACAGCGCAGACGCCGCCGAATCAGGTGTTACTTGGATTAGCCTTATTTTTGACAATTTTTATTATGTCACCTGTGCTAAGTAGCATTTATGATGATGCGATCACTCCCTATTTTGAAGAAAAAATCGGCTTCGAGGAGGCTTTGGCCGAGGCGCAAATTCCGGTGAGAAATTTCATGCTGAACCAGACGCGAGAGACAGATATTGCGATGTTTGCTGAAATTACCGGCAATGACAATATTGAAGAGCCCGCCGATGTGCCCTTCGCTACTTTGGTTCCGGCATTTATCACGTCTGAATTAAAGAGTGCTTTTGCGATTGGATTCTTAATTTATATTCCGTTTGTAGTGATTGATCTGGTGGTGGCCAGTGTTCTGATGTCGATGGGCATGATGATGCTGTCGCCGATGATGATATCTATGCCGTTTAAATTGATGCTGTTCGTTTTAGTTGATGGATGGACGCTTATAATGGGTTCGTTGGCATCAAGTTTCGCGGTGACCTAGGAGAATTTTATGGATGCAGCACAGGTAATTGATCTGGGTCGTGAGTCCTTGTGGATAGCTGTTAAAGTAGCGGCGCCACTATTAGGTGTGGCGCTGGCGATTGGTCTACTCGTCGGTATCCTGCAGGCGGCGACCTCAATACAGGAAATGACCCTTAGTTTTATACCTAAACTAGCGATAATGGTGTTGGCCTTGGTTATATTTGGTGGCTGGCAAATTGCCGTGATGGTCGATTTCTTCCAGCGCATATTTGAGCGTATTCCTACGCTGTTTTTCTGATGGATCTGCTGGTCGCAGAAGTCGTCGAGCGGTTCTATATGCTGCTCTGGCCAATGATACGAATATCCGCTTTTCTGCTGGCCGCCCCGTTCTTCTCTCTGCGTTCAGTCACGGTGCGTATTCGAGTGCTGTTGGCACTGTTGTTAACATGGATGATTTATCCGTTAACCAGCTGGCCTGCTTTAGATCCTTTTTCTGCCATTGGCCTTAAAGAAATTTTTAATCAGGTGTTTATCGGCGTTCTGATGGGTCTGATATTGCAGGTTGTCAATGCCGCCCTGGTGGTCGGTGGTCAGGCAATATCAGCGTCGATGGGGCTCGGTATGGCTAATATGGTCGACCCCAACATGGGTAATGTTCCGGTTATCTCTCAATTCTTGATTATCTGTTCTACACTCCTTTTCCTTGGGCTGGGCGGCCATGTAATTGTTATCACTATGCTATTGGAAAGTTTCAAGTTGTTACCTATCGGAGAAATGATAGGGACTCAGGCGCTATTGCAAATGGTCGTGCAATGGAGTGGCATGATTTTTCTTGGTGCCGTATTACTGGCTCTGCCAATACTAGTATCCCTGTTATTTATTAACCTCGGGTTAGGCGTCATTACAAGAGCGGCGCCAGCTCTAAATATTTTTGCAGTAGGTTTTCCGGCAATGATTCTCGCTGGTATTATTCTCCTCGCTATGTCGATGAATAGTATTGGGTTTCGTATTCAATGGTTATGGCGAGAAAGTTTCGAGATACTTAGTCAAGCATTGGGGCTGAGCTAATGGCGGATCAGGATACCAGTCAAGAACGCACCGAAGAACCCACCGCTAAGCGGTTGGAAAAAGCCAGAGAAGATGGTCAGGTCGCACGATCTCAGGAGCTCAGTGTCGCGGCGATGATGATTGGCATAGCCTGTTTTATGTATTTATTTGGCGGTTATATCATTGTTAACCTCAGTGAAGTGTTTGTATCTGGTTTTGTCTTTGACCGCAAAGCTATTTTCTCTGACAACCTCCTGCCATCGGCGTTTGGAGTACAAGCGCTAGATAGTCTGATTGTTGTCCTACCCATTTTCGCTTTAGCCATTGTCATTGCCTTGGGTGCTGCCGGCGCTCTGGGTGGCTTCATCTTCTCAGTGAAGGCCTTGGCGCCCAAGGCCAGCAAGATAAATCCACTGGCAGGCTTCAAACGCATGTTTGGTATGAAAGCCTTAGTGGATTTAACCAAGGCGCTGACCAAATTTTCACTGGTAGGCGGCGTACTATTTTTGGTGGTAAGTCAGAGTTTTGATAGTTTTATACAGTTAGGTTTCATGGATGCTGGGTCGGCCATGGGTGAGGCGGGCAAGATTATTGCCGGTGGTACGGTGCTAGTAACATTGACATTACTTATTGCTGCAGCGATTGATGTGCCCTATCAAATTTTTGAATTCAACAAGAAAATGAAGATGACAAAGCAGGAGGTCAAAGACGAATTCAAAGATACAGAAGGTCGCCCCGAAGTTAAGGCACAAATTAGGCGGAAACAGCGTGAAATGGCCATGGGCCAAATGATGGAAGCTGTGGCAGATGCAGATGTCATTATTGTCAACCCAGAGCATTTTGCTGTGGCACTGAGTTATGACCCTTCAAGCGATGGTGCACCATTGGTAGTGGCCAAGGGGGTAGACTTTTTGGCGCAGGGTATTAGAGAGAAGGCCGCGGAGTCAGGAGTGCCACTATTTTTATCGCCAACTCTGGCTCGGGCACTTTATTTCACCACAGATATAAATCAAACTGTGCCTGAATCGTTATACTACGCTGTGGCCCAAGTGATCGCCTATATCTTCAGTCTCAATAGTGTCGGTAGGGCAGGAGGGCCAGCAGAAAAACCACAACCCGAAGTTCCTGTGGGC
>JASLVT010000269.1 GCA_030741175.1 Porticoccaceae bacterium | reverse complement strand
GCACACAAGACCATTGTGACCGCCGCCAATAATCACAGCATCATAGCTTGGCTGACTCATAAAACCCTCCCATCTATCTCACAGTTTTATCAACGGTTGCGATAGTTATGTCTGTTTATTTTTCCCGTCTGCATTGTCAGCCAAAGCGACGGGCCGCCTCGACTGTGTTTTTCAACAAGCAGGCAATGGTCATTGGTCCGACGCCACCGGGAACAGGGGTTATGGCACCGGCAACAGGTTCTGCTTCGGCGTAGTCAACATCACCTACCAGACGACCTTTACCATCTTCCGTAGCAATACGATTAATACCCACATCAATCACAGTGGCGCCCGGTTTTATCCAATCGCCTTTAATCATTTCTGGACGGCCGACCGCGGCGACCAATATGTCGGCACTGGCGCAGAGATCAGTTAGGTTCTCCGTGCGTGAGTGAGCGATAGTCACGGTGCAGTTTTCCTGCAAAAGTAGCAGAGCCACTGGTTTGCCGACAATATTTGAACGGCCCACGATCACCGCATGCTTGCCCGATAGGTTGTCGCCTAGATGTTTTTTCGCCAATATAACGCAGCCCTGTGGCGTGCAGGGTACCAGTGCGGCGGCATCACCATTCGCCAGTCGGCCTGAATTCATCGGGTGAAAACCATCGACATCTTTTTCCGGCAATATCGACTCAATCACCAATGCCTCATCAATATGCTTGGGTAATGGTAACTGCACCAAAATCCCATGGACCGCAGGATCGTTATTCAGTTTGGTGAGTTCCTCCAGTAGGGCCTGCTGGCTGGTATCTGCTGGCATTCTTATTTCATTGCTGATCATGCCCACTTCTTTTGTCTGGCGTACTTTGTTGCGCACATAGACTTGGCTGGCAGGGTCTTCACCCACCAGTATTACGGTTAAGCCAGGTGTGATACCTCGATCGTCCTGCAGTTGCTTTACTTCAATAGCTAATGATTGTCGCAGTTCTTGTGCCACGGCTTTGCCGTCAATATTCATCGATTGCCTCTCTTTGTGTTGCATTGCTGTCAGCATGGGTGTGGGTGATGATTGTACTAAATCAACCGGAAAAAACTTATCTGCGCGGCATATTAAACGTTCAATTAGCGTCATGCCACCGCTGTGTTTCGACAATAAAAATAAAATGGCAGTCTAGCCCTTTTAGGGTTATTGGCGCGGTTTTTCGACTCTGTTAACCTGTCGTTATGAAATGTTAAGTGGAGTGATACAAATTGCCAATTGCTCAACCACCACTGGTGCTAGTCACGGCCGATCGTAGCCTTAATGGTATGCATCATTCCCATTCTGCTGGTGAGAAATATTTAACTGCGGTCACCAGAGGGGCAGATTGTACGCCGCTGATTTTGCCGGCATTGATCGATGATATCGAATTCGACAATCTACTGGATCGCATTGATGGAGTGTTGCTAACTGGGGGCTACAGTAATATTGAGCCCCATCATTATGATCAGCAGCCGGCCGCAGGCGAGGATGAGCGCGATCCTGAACGGGATAAAACCAATTTGTCCCTTATACCGCAGATTTTGAATGCAGGAGTTCCCCTGCTAGGTATTTGTCGTGGCCTTCAGGAGCTCAATGTCGCCATGGGTGGCAGCCTATCTCAGCGTGTGCACGAGGTCCAAGGGATGCTCGATCATCGCGAGGATAAAGCAGCTGCGATCGAGGTGCAGTACGGGTTGTCTCATCGAGTCAGTCTGCGGGCCGGTGGTATTCTGGCTGGACTACAAGATGAACAAAACCCCACGGTCAATTCTGTTCATGGCCAGGGCATTGACCGCTTGGCAGAGGGGCTACGTGTTGAAGCGGTGGCGGAGGATGGCTTGATTGAGGCGGTATCTGTTGCCGATGTGGAGCAATTTGCTCTTGCCGTGCAATGGCACCCGGAATGGCAAGTACAGCAAAATAAATTCTATAAGGCTATCTTTACTGCCTTTGGTAATGCCTGTAGAGCGCGAGCGAATCAGC
>JASLVT010000268.1 GCA_030741175.1 Porticoccaceae bacterium | reverse complement strand
GCTTTTTGTCCGATGGAGCTGAGATACTTGATTATGAACTCAGTCTTTATGATGTTCAGGGAGCAGCTGTTATTGGTTTGAAAAACGACTTTTTTGTCTCCGCAAGGTTAGACAACCTTCTTAGCTGTTATGTGTCGATAGAGTCGTTATTACAGGCCGACACTGAGAATACTTGTTTGGTAGTATGCAATGATCATGAAGAGGTGGGTAGTGTTTCTGCGGTTGGTGCTGATGGGCCTTTCTTGCAATCAGTGGTGGAACGCATCTTAGATACTGAAAATGGTTTGACGCTGAGTCGATTGTTGGAGAGTTCTCTGATGATTTCCTGCGATAATGCCCATGCAGCGCACCCCAACTTTGCTGACAAACACGACGGAAACCATATGCCCATGATAAATGGCGGTCCAGTCATCAAAGTGAATGTTAAGCAGCGCTATGCGACTAACAGTGTCACCGCGAGCCTGTTTCGTCAACTCTGCGCTGATACTGATGTTCCGGTGCAGACCTTTGTGTCTCGCAGTGATATTGGTTGCGGCAGTACCATAGGGCCAATCACTTCGTCCAGATTAGGCGTGCCAACATTGGATGTGGGAATTCCTCAGCTCGGTATGCACTCCTGCCGTGAACTGACCGGTGCTGAGGACCCAGCGCGATTGCAACGGGTGCTGAAAGAATTTTTTAATAAATCGGGAAATTTAGCGATAGAGGTTGAGTAACTGCTGATATCCACTACTATAGCCGCCCTGTTAGAGAAGAAAGAGTTACTATGAGTCAAAAACGTGTTTTAACCGGTATTACCACCTCTGGAACGCCTCATTTGGGCAACTATGTGGGTGCTATTCGCCCCGCCATTGAAGCGAGCCGCACGGGTGAATTTGAGTCATTCTTCTTTTTGGCTGATTATCATGCCCTGATTAAATGTCAGGATGCAGATAAGGTCCATCAGTCGACCCTCGAAATTGCAGCTGCTTGGTTAGCAATGGGTTTAGATACAGAAAAGGTGACCTTCTATCGCCAATCGGATATTCCCGAGATTACTGAGCTAACTTGGTTACTGACCTGTATGACCGCCAAGGGTCTGATGAATAGAGCCCATGCTTATAAGGGAGCTGTGCAAGCCAATACTGATGCTGGAGAGGATGAGGATATGGCGATCAGTATGGGTTTATTTAGTTATCCCATTTTAATGGCCGCTGATATTCTGATGTTCAATGCACATAAAATACCCGTTGGGCGCGACCAAATTCAGCATGTTGAGATGGCACGAGATATTGCTCAGCGATTTAACCATCATTATGGTGAGCACTTTGTATTGCCAGAAGCGCAAGTGGATGACAATGTCGCCACATTGCAAGGGTTGGATGGGCGTAAAATGAGCAAGAGTTACGGCAATACCATCCCTCTGTTTTTAACAGAGAAGCAGCTCAAAAAACATATCAATAAAATTAAAACTAATTTGCTTGAGCCCGGCCAACCGAAGGATCCAGATAGTTCAGCCGTATTTCAAATGTGGCAGGCCTTTGCTAGCGAGACTCAGGTGCAAACGATGCGCGATGAGTTTGCCAATGGTATCGCCTGGGGCGAAGCCAAGCGGCAGTTATTTGAGTTGGTTAACGAACAATTGAGGGAACCGAGAGAGAAGTATTTGCAGCTAGTGGAGAACTCAGCTGAGGTTGAGGCCGTATTAAAGCAGGGTGCCGAAAAGGCGCGGCAAAGCAGTTCGGCACTGATTGCTGATGTGCGTAGTGCAGTGGGTATTAGATCACTAGGTTAGTCTTTAACTTGGGCTGGCCGCTGGCGTTGCTTTCTGTATAATGCGCGCCATCAGGTATCTATCAGTTTTGAATCAATGGGAGCGATAATGAGTCATTTAAGAATTTGCGCATTAATTATTTTGTCTGGTGTTGTGCTGTGGGGTTGCAGTGCTAAACCCGATCGAGAGCTGACTGCGGCACAGCAGCAGGCGGTTGCTGAGCGCATTGCACCGGCCGGTAATGTTA
>JASLVT010000267.1 GCA_030741175.1 Porticoccaceae bacterium | reverse complement strand
ATCCTGAGGTTGCCATGCGGGGTATTTGTGCATTGCCTGAGCAAACAGTGGTGACTCAATAAAATAATGCAACCATCGCCGCAAGTGCTGATAACTCGATTGATCGAACCAAGCCTTATCAACAAAAGCAAATTGCCTGATAAAAGGAAATATAGCGATATCAGCGAGCGTTGGGCTGTCAGCTAATAGGTATTGATTAGCTTGCAACAACTGGTCCAACTTTGACAAAAACCTTTCACCCTGCAGACGATAATATTGCTGACTCTCGGCTGGAAATCTATCCCAATATTTATACTGGTCAAGCGCCGTTTTAAAACTGCCATCATTCTCCGCGACAAGAGCTAGAGTGGTATCTTGTAAGTCTGCCCTGAGCCATTGTTGTGGATCTGACCGCCGCAGTGCCCACAGCATAATATCCAGACTCTCATCGAGGACCTGCCCATCGCACAGTAACACTGGCACCGTTTCCTTAGAGGATACCTCAAGTAACGCCTGTGGCTTATTCCCGAGAAAGACTTCTCTTATTTCAACAGTTATACTCGCGTACAGTAGCGTCATTCGGGCCCTCATAGCATAAGGGCAACGGCGAAAAGAATAGAGCACAGGGTATATCAAAGCTAAGTCTCCAGCATCGCAGGGCGCTCACTATAAATCAGCACACCAAGGAAAAACACTAGTAATGGCTATAAAAAAATTTGATCTTGTTATCTTCGGCGCTACCAGCTTTGTTGGCCAAATTGCGACAGAATATCTATTCGAACATATCGGCTTAACCCGCAAAGTGAAATGGGCTATCGCTGGCCGATCTGAGGCCAAACTCAATGAACTGCGCGATAGCCTCGGTGAGAAGGCAGCTAAACTGCCAATTATCGTGGCCGACTCTCATGATGCTGAGGCTCTCGATACGATGTGTGCGAAATCTCGCGTCATCGTTTCCACCGTCGGCCCCTATATTCGCTATGGTGAAGCTCTGATTGCTGCCTGCGTTAAAAATGGCAATGATTATTGTGACCTTACCGGAGAGGCCTACTGGATCAAACAAATGATCATTAAATACGAAAAGGCGGCAAAAAAGTCCGGTGCTCGCATAGTGAACTGCTGCGGATTTGACTCGATACCCTCTGACCTCGGAACACACTTTTTACAGCAACAAGGCAAACAGCAATTCGGCAGCTACTTCAACTCAGTAAAACTGCGTGTTAAGGCCATGAAAGGCGGTGCCTCCGGAGGTACTATCGCCAGTATGGGAGAAATGATCATCGCCGCAAAAGCTGATCCTGAGGTACGCAAAGCCATGGGTAATCCCTATATTCTGTGCCCAGATAATCATAAATATAACATTCGGCAACACAGCCTTAAGGGTCCGGCCTATGATGAAGACTTTAATAGCTGGACTGGCCCCTTTGTGATGGAAGCGATTAACTCTAGGGTAGTACTGCGTTCTAACTCGTTACTGAAAATGGCCTATGGCAAAGATTTTAGTTATGGCGAGGCCATGCTGACGGGTGGAGGCAATAAAGGTCGCGTGAAGGCGATCGCTCTGACCGCTGCCTTGGGTGCCTTTGCCGGTAGCATGATCCTCGATCCAGTGCGCAACCTGATGAACAAATTTGTATTACCCAAACCTGGTGAGGGTCCCAGCCTGCAGGATCAACTCAATGGTTTCTTCGATATCCAACTGCTGGGGACGAATAAAAAGGGCAAACAGCTTAGCGTGCAAGTGACTGGCGATCGCGATCCGGGGTACGGCTGTACCGCCAAAATGCTGATCCAATCAGCTCTCTGTCTCTCCTTTGATGTCGCTAAAGAAGATAAAGCCGGCGGCTTTTGGACGCCAGCTACGGCTATGGGTGATCTGCTGATCGAGCGCCTGAGTCAGCATGCAGGAATGGCCTTTAACCGGCAATAGATAAGACTCAAGACATAAAAAAACCCCAGGCTTGAAGTCTGGGGTTTTTTATAAATGGGTAACAGCTTTTAGCTATTTACTATCTGTAGCTATTTACTA
>JASLVT010000266.1 GCA_030741175.1 Porticoccaceae bacterium | reverse complement strand
ATCAATTTTATCCAGCAGGTGATTAATCACGACCTTGAATCTGGATTGGTTAATAGGGTCATCACTAGATTTCCCCCCGAACCCAATGGTTATTTGCATATAGGCCATGCAAAATCGATCTGCGTCAATTTTGGTTTGGCAGAGCAATATGCTGGCGCCTGCAATCTTCGCTTTGACGACACCAACCCTGAGAAAGAGGATGAGGAATACGTCAATGCCATTATCGAGGACGTTCGCTGGCTAGGCTTTGAATGGCAGGGGGATGTCTGTTATGCATCGGATTATTTTGACCAGTTATACAGCTGGGCCCAGTACCTGATTAATGAGTGCAAGGCCTATGTCTGTGAGCTCAATGCCGAGGATATGCGTGACTATCGCGGGACATTGACCGAGCCCGGTAAAAATAGCCCCTATAGAGAGCGCCCAGCCACTGAGAGCCTCAGATTGCTTGAAGAGATGAAATCCGGCCAAATAGAGGAAGGTCGCATGACCTTGCGCGCCAAAATTGATATGGCCTCACCCAATATTAATATGCGTGATCCGGTGATGTATCGAATCAAAAAAATGGCCCATCAACGCACCGGCGACTTGTGGAATATATATCCCTCTTATGATTTCGCCCATGGGCAGGAAGATGCTATCGAGGGTATAAGTCACTCGATTTGCACCTTAGAATTTGCCGCTAATCGCCCGCTGTATGATTGGTTTATTGCCAATCTGCCAGTGCCTTCAGAGCCGCGCCAGTATGAATTTGGTCGTCTCAATCTCAACTACACAGTGACTAGCAAGCGCAAGCTCAAGCAATTGGTCGATGAGAATTATGTTGAAGGTTGGGATGATCCGCGTATGCCTACCATCAGTGGTCTGCGCCGTCGCGGCGTCAGTCCTCGGGCTATTCGATCGTTCTGCGACAGCTTAGCGGTAGCAAAAACCGATGGCGTAGTTGATATGGCACAGTTCGAGCATTTTATTCGCGATGATCTCAATACCAATGCCAGTAGAGCTATGTGTGTTATCAACCCATTATTGGTGACATTGTCCAACTATGCGGCGGATAAAACCGAGCGCTTTATCGTGCCGGGACATCCCAATCGCGATGACTTACCTGAGAGAACGCTACCATTTGGTCATCAGCTCTATATCGATCGCAATGACTTTAGCGAAGATACCAGCCTCTCTAGGAAAAAGTTTAAACGCTTGGTGATCGGTGACTATGTGCGGTTGCGCAGTGCCTATATTATTCGTGCCGATAAGGTGGTCAGGGATGCGGCAGGGGAGATTATTGAAATCGTCGGCTCTATTGTCGAGGATACAGTGGGTAAAGATGCTCCCGAGGGTATCAGACCCAGAGGGGTAATCCACTGGGTGTCAGCCACCGACAGCGCTGACTGCACAGTTAAACTTTATGATCGATTATTTAATAAAGCGGCGCCTGATGCAGGTGAACAGAGCTTTCTCGAGCATATTAACCCCAACTCTCTAACAGTGATTGAAGGCTGTATGGTTGAGCAGGGCTTGGCCAATGCGTCCGCCGGTGACCATTACCAGTTTGAGCGCGAGGGATATTTTACCCGCGACAGTCAAAGTGATTCGCTAGTGTTTAATTGCACCATTGGGTTGCGGGATACGTGGAAAACCTAAATGAGTTTAGTTTTATATAACAGCCTGTCCAAAGCCAAACAGCCCTTTACCCCTCTGGATCCAGAGCGGATAACCATGTATGTCTGTGGCCCGACGGTATACAACTTTGTGCATATTGGAAATGCCAGACCAGCAGTGGTGTTTGATACATTATTCCGGCTGCTACAGAACCTCTATCCGCAAGTAGTGTATGCACGCAATATCACCGATATAGACGACAAAATTATGAATGCCGCTGCTGAATCGGGGGAGGGTATTAGTGAATTCTCGACCCGTTTTGCGCAGGCCTATTTTGACGATATGAGTGCACTCAACTGCCTTGATCCCAGTATCGTGCCCTATGCCACAGCCCATATTCCAGAGATGATCAGC
>JASLVT010000265.1 GCA_030741175.1 Porticoccaceae bacterium | reverse complement strand
AGGCGCGCGCATCTCCATAAGGGTCAACGATAATATCGACTCTACCGGGATCATTATTATCAAAGTTGGCACCGAGATCTAACGACTGTTTGCCGTCAACAATCAATGAACCTGAGCTACTGCCCAGACGCACGGCTACTTCACCACTAGCTGACTCGGTAACATGAATTTTACTGATCTGTGCTAAATCACGCAGCACTTGATCTCGTTGGTCAAGTAATCCTGGCGGCTGTTTATCAACTGAAATCTTGCCGCTTAGCTGCGAATTCACCGCCACTAATTGGGCTGATAATGTATTGATCGTGCTGATCTGCAATTCAATACTGGAACGCGCTTCTTGCTCAATAGCGCCGAGATGACCCGCTAGCTCACGAAAACGAGAGGCCAGAGCGTCAGCATCGCGGACAAACAGTTTGCGTTGAATAGTTGATGCAGGTTCAGCACTTAAATCACTGGCCGTGGCAAAAAACTGATCGAGAGCACTTGAGAGACCCGAGGTCTGAGAGCCCATAATATCAACAATACGATTGGCGTACTCAATCAAAGGCTGTTGTGTCGAAAGGTCGCTGCTACTATTGCGCAAACTGCTTTCAGTAAATTCATCATAGGCACGCGCAATACTTTGTAATCGCGCACCAGTACCGATAAACACCGTGCCTTGCTGACTCGGCATACCCTCCGCCGAGCTCGACACCTGTCGTGAGTATCCCTCGGTATTCAAATTGGCAATGTTGTTACTGACGGTTGCCAGAGACTGTCTGTACAGCTGCGTGGCGCCAGCACCAATGGAGAGAATATCACTCATAATTCAATCCCTTTATGCGGCTTCCCGTGCAACGAGTAGGCAGGCTGTGGCAATTTCGGATCGAGCGGCATTGTCAACGTCGACTCACGTTCAGTTAATTGTTTGTAGGCATCCATTGCTTTGGTTGTATTGCTCTGTTTTTGCACCTGGTCTGACAGCCAGTCACCCAAGCCGAAACTACCTTTTTGCGCCATCACCTGTGCCAGCTCTTCATGATACATTTGCTCAAAAGTATCCAGGCTGGATGAAGCCATTAAGTCACTCTTTAAAGGCACATTGGCTTCGCGTACAGATTTAAATACCATTTGTACAAACATTGCCTCAAATTGACGACCTACTTCTCGTGCAGCATCTTGATCATGATTTTTGGCACGCGAGCGCAACTCGCCGAGGCCGGCGAAATCATGATAACTTTTGGCTGACAACTGTAGTTCGGACATTTAGATCACCACTAACTCTGCACGTAAACTGCCGGAACTTTTTAAAGCCTCAAGAATGGCAATTAATGATGAGGGCGACGCACCAACCTGATTAACCGCATCGACGATCTCTCGTAGATCGACGCCCGGCTGAAACAGGAACATTGGGTTTTTGGGCTCAGTAACCATAATATCGGCATTCTGCACCTCAGCCGTCACACCGCCACTAAACGGGTCCGGCTGACTAATTTCATTGGTCGCGGAGATGCTCACTGAAATAGTGCCATGGGTAACGGCGACAGCAGTCACTTTAACGCTGCGATTGATCACCGCAGTTCCAGTTCTAGAATTGATCACAACACGAGCAGGTGGCTCGCCTGGCTTAACATCAAGGTTTTCAATCATGCTTAAAAAAGTCACACGCTGTGAGCTGTCGGCGGGAGCCGTGACAGCAACTGAAACGCCATCAATAGCGCGGGCCACACCAGGCCCAAAGGCGAGATTAATCGCTTCACTGATAGCATTGGTCGTTGAAAAATCATTGTCTCTGACATTGAGAACAATGTGATCTGCAGAATCGAAAGGTGTATCTACCATACGCTCAACGGTTGCACCATTGGGAATACGACCAGAGGTCGGGACACCAATTTGAATGCTACTCCCAGCGGCATCGGTGCTAATACCTGTTACTGTCATCGCACCCTGAGCTAGGGCATAGGTCTGACCATCGACACCGCGCAACTGAGTCATCACTAAACTACCACCGCGTAGGGACTCCGCCACACCAATAGCGGCAACATTGACATCAACTTTCTGAC
>JASLVT010000264.1 GCA_030741175.1 Porticoccaceae bacterium | reverse complement strand
TGGATAGGGCTTTTGCAGTGGACTCCAATAATGCCACGGTACTTGGACTCAAAGGTATTCAGGCATTTGAAAAACGAGACTTAGCATTGGCAATAAGTTATTGGCAGGCTGCTCGGCAACAGCTTGATCCGGCCGGGTCAACGTCCAAGGCGCTGTTGATTGGTATTGAACGCGCCAAGGTACTGTTAGATGGTGATGGGTCTGAATCACCAGCTGAAGGGCAAGATTCGGTTCGGATCGAGGTGTCGGTGATGCTAGATGCCGATGTTGACTATAGGCCCGATCAGCAGATCTTTGTCGCAGTTGTCGAGGCGTCTGGGCCTCCAATGCCGCTTGCGGCGCGCAAACTGCGAGCGGGCGATTTACCGGCAAGGGTAACACTTACTGCTCAAGATGAGTTGATGGCGGGACGTGCGCTGGCATCGGCGACCGCTGTGCAAGTAGTAGCAAGATTGTCGACCTCAGGCTCGGCAACACCACAGTCAGGTGATTGGGAGGCGGTCTCACAGATTGTTGATCCGTCCTCGGAACTTGACCCGATCAAACTGGTCATTAATCGCCAGCGCCCCTAATACATGCATTTCACTGGTTGATTAAGCGGCTGACCATGTCGCTGTACAAAGTAAATGCAACATTCGGTGATTTTCTGTTTTTTGTCTGGCTCAGACTGTGTAGAATTGGGAGCTAACCATTAAGCAATCCCGCGGCCAACGGACCGGACCGAGTATAAGTAGAAATCATTAAACATGCGGCTTAAATCGATCAAATTAGCTGGGTTCAAATCATTTGTTGACCCCACCAATGTAAACTTTCCGAGTAATCTCTGTGCAGTGGTTGGTCCCAACGGCTGTGGCAAATCAAATATTATCGATGCAGTGCGCTGGGTGATGGGCGAGAGTTCAGCAAAAAACCTGCGTGGTGAGTCTATGTCAGATGTTATTTTTAACGGTTCTGGTGGGCGTAAGCCGGTGGGTCAGGCATCCATTGAGTTGGTATTTGATAATTCTGAGGGGCGCATTGTTGGTGAGTATGCCTCCTACAATGAAATCGGTATTAAACGCAAAGTTACTCGTGATGGTCAGTCTAACTATTATCTCAATGGCAACAAATGTCGTCGTCGGGATATCACTGATATCTTTTTGGGCACAGGGTTAGGGCCGCGTAGCTACGCCATTATTGAGCAGGGCATGATTTCGCGATTGATTGAAGCAAAGCCTGATGAACTGCGCGTTTATATTGAAGAGGCTGCGGGTATTTCAAAGTACAAAGAGCGTCGTCGTGATACTGAAAGCCGTATGCAGCGCACACTAGAGAATCTGGAGCGCCTAACTGATATTCGCGATGAGTTAGGTCGTCAACTCAGTCGATTGGAACGTCAGGCCAAGTCTGCGGAAAAATATGCCGAGTTTAAAAAGGAAGAGCGCCAGTTATCAGCCGAGTTGCTAGCGCTTAAATGGCGCGGCCACAATGCTTCGGCCACCGAACAAAAACAAGCGATTGGCAATCTCGAAATTGAGTTGGAGAAGTTTGTGACACAGCGCGGCGGTTGCGATACTGCAATTGAAAAACTGCGCACTGAATTTACCGATAGCAGTGATGCGTTTAATCAGGCTCAGGCGCGATTCTATAAAATCGGTGGCGATGTTGCTCGTATCGAACAAGCAATCGAGCATGCACAGCAACGTGCTCAAGAGTTGCATAAAGATCTTGAACAAACTGAACGCAACTATACTGAGACAGAGCAGCACTTAAACGCCGATCGACAACGCGCGACGGGATGGGAAGCTGAGCTCAGCGAACTGACTCCTCAGCTAGAGGATGCAGTGGCTGCTGAGGAAATTTCTTCCGCCGCATTGGAAGCCGCCGAAGTAGCAATGCAAAATTGGCAACAGACATGGGATGAGTTCAACCACAAGTCCGCTAGCCCCAGACAGCAGGCCGAGGTTCAACAGTCGCGCATTCAGCATCTTGAACAATTGATGAGACGCTTGACGGAACGGCAGACTTCACTATCCACTGAGGCCAGTAGCTTTCAGGCTAGCCCTGCCGAGGATGAAATGGCCACTATTCAAGCGCTATTGTCTGAGGCGGAGTTAGCAAGAGACAGTGTCGAGCAACAACGTATCG
>JASLVT010000263.1 GCA_030741175.1 Porticoccaceae bacterium | reverse complement strand
CATTTGATGGGTGAGCGCGCTATTGAAGCGGGCGCAAGTATACATGATCAATATCCCCTATGTGAACGGTTCAGGCCTTACTATGGTAATTTTTTCTCCATTGCTTGGGTGTGGTGCCATACCAGCGCTTAAATGCCCGTGTAAAAGCTGTATTGTCGGCATAGCCGAGGTAGTCGGAAAGCTGAATAATAGGGATTGAGGAATTACTCAAGCGGTCAATTGCAAGCTCCTTGCGCACTGATTCAAGCAATACCGAGAAAGAACTGCCCTGCTCCTTGAGCATACGCTGTAATGTGCGGGTATGAACCGCCATATGGCTGGCTACCATATCAATTGAACAGGACCCTGTGGGCAGAAGCTCGCGCACAATGCCCTTTATTGACTCCAATATATCAACAGGATTATCCGCCTCCAATTGCATAACATGACTTTGAAGAATCTGTTTAAGTGCAGGGTCCGCATGCAGTATTGGTGTATCGAGGAAATGTTTGGAAAACAATATTTCGGTGTTGTACTGTTCAAAATGCACCGGTGCAGAGAATATCTTCAGATAAGGCAAGATATCCTGCGGCCGCCGATGACGAAAATTTACCCTTGTCGCTTTAAAACGCTCGTTACATAGGCCGCGGATAATAATTAACCCATGGGCCATCGCCATCTCATCTGAATTATTACTCAAGCCAGTATCAGTAATACTACGATAACTAAGACTAGCCCGTTCCCCAATCACATTGAGCTCAATTGATGAGGCATTTTTAATATGCACTGAATGATGATCACAGAGCGCTTGCAGAGCAGCGCCAACGGTAGAGCACTGCTTCATCAGGTAGGCTATTACACCGACAACATCCATTGTCTGTCTTGAACCTAAAAGTGCCGGAAAATGTGCACAGTTGGTTGCCTGTGCTGCTCTGTGCAACAATTCTTCGCCTTGGTAGTAAGGCATCAAATCATCTTCAGTGTGACTTGAAAAATAATCCTCGGGCAGACCGATCGAATTCAGAATATCGCCAGGGTCAGCGCCCATTTCTCTAACCAAATTGTCAAAACCTGACATAACTGCAACACGCACCATGCCCATAGAATTCACCTCAACAATGGCTATTGCTTTACATATCGGTAGTGGATACTAACCATTTGTCGCATAATGTCAATTAAATGTCGTCAATTATCGAGCAAAAGCTTTTTTTATCAATAGCATAACCAACTCGCTTTTTATTCGGGCAGGCAGTCGGGCCCTTTCAAATCCGACAGCGAAGGAATTATGAAAGAGAAATTGATTAACCTTACCTATATTTTTGGCGTTCTAATGGTTGTGGCTGTTGTCGGTGTAGTGCTTATGCATTTTGCATCTACCGGGCTTGCCGTTCCCATTGATCAGCTGTTAGCTGCAAAAGCAGGCTAATACTGAGAGTGTTGCTTGGAAGACCGGAGGCTGGGGTCAGGGGATCTAAAAAAGCCTCCTTTTGTTGCGATATCAGGCTCTTTGACGCAAGTGGAAGAGTCTGATATCAAAACATTATTCAATATGCCCTACTAATCATTCACCTATCAATCGCCCTGCTAGCAAAATATCCTTCACTCAACTTTTCTAAAAGAGCCAAACTATCAGTGTCATCACTGGATAATTCGCATGTTGCCTAGAGCGACAGTATTCCAGTGTCTTTGGTTATTTATATCTCAGTAGACTCTGATTTGGATGAAAAGCGCATCAACAGATCATCGAGTGGGCCGCAGTAGCACCTAGCTTAATCGAACAGCATAAGAGAATGAAAAGCTTAGATGAAATGGAGGCGCCGGTCGGAATCGAACCGACGATGGCGGAGTTGCAGTCCACTGCATTACCACTTTGCTACGGCGCCTAAAGAGTTTTCAGTTACAACCCAGATCGAATAGACTCACTACTGATCAGGAGGGCGCTATTCTAGGGGTTGCTCGCAATAAATCAACTACTTATCCGCATCGGCAGTTAAATGAGGCCAAGCCAATCTCAGGTATTGAATCATCGACCAGATTGTCATTAGTGCAGCCATGTAGATTGCAACAAAGCCTATTTGTGTTAACAACTCCTGCTCCGGCTTGGCCACCAAAAGCAGTGCCACCGCTGCCATCTTCTCCCTGGTTTTATTCTTACCCAGCATGGATACAGCGACGTT
>JASLVT010000262.1 GCA_030741175.1 Porticoccaceae bacterium | reverse complement strand
CCTTTATTAATGCCCTTCCGATATTGCTTAAAGGCGGTGTCCACGTCCACCAATAGCTCGCCAGTACTAATTAGGTCACACAGAACATGGTAGCTTAGGTAGGGGTAGACCAGCGATGCACCACAGCCTATCAGCGTAGCAACTTGATGGGGGTCACGCGCATAACCTGTGCTTGCGACAATATTGGTGTCACAACGCAAACCCTTTTCAATCAGCCGGTTATGCACAGCGCCCACCGCTAGCAACGTGTGAATCGGCTGTCTGCCCTCGCCAATATCATGGTCTGACAGAATACAGATCACCGTGCCATTGCGCACAGCAGTCTCAACTTCATCACAAATCCTGTGGATGGCCTGCTGCAAATTTTCACTCTTTGTATCGTAGTTGAGCTTGAATTTATCTACCGGAAATTCATCGAAATCATTATTTTTTAATGCATAGTATTTGCGCGGTGACAACACTGGGCTTGACAGACCAATGCGCTGTCCCAAGTTGGATTTCTCTTCAAAAATACTGCCCTCACGACCCAATTCCACCGCTAGGGACATCACCATAGACTCTCGCAATGGGTCTATCGGTGGGTTGGTTACCTGAGCAAATTGTTGACGGAAATAATCAAACAGATTGCGCTGACGGCTCGACAACACTGCCATAGGCGTATCGTCGCCCATCGATCCCACTGCTTCCTGACCGCCCTCTGCAAGTGGTCGCAAAACCTGATCTCGCTCTTCGAAAGAGATCTGGAACATCTTCATATAGGTTCTTATTTGCTCGCGGCTAAGGGTACCCTCGAGCTCAATACTGTCCATATCAAAACTAGACTCAATGGCAAAACGACCTTCTTTAAGCCACTGCTTGTAGGGATTGCGGGACGCCAATTGGTCCTCAATTTCGTCTCGAAATAATATCCGCCCCTCTTGGGTATCAATTGATAAGATATCGCCAGGCCCCAAACGCCCCTTGGCTACGACATTTTCTGGCTCGTAATCATAGACACCGACCTCAGAAGCCACAGTGATAACATCATCATCTGTCATCACCCAACGTGATGGTCGCAGGCCATTGCGATCCAAAGTACAGACGGCATAGCGACCATCTGTTATCACCAACCCAGCGGGGCCATCCCAAGATTCTTGATGCATCGACAAGTAATCATACAGCGCCCGATGGTCGGGACTGCGGTCCTCAACATTCTGCCAAGCAGGTGGCACAAGGGTCCGAACCGCAAGGTGCAAATCCATACCTCCCGTTACTAGCATCTCAAGCATATTGTCTAAGCTCGAGGAATCTGAGCCGGTACGGTTGACAAGGGGAGCCGCTTCAAGCAAATCGGGGAGCAATTCGGTTTTATATTTCGGCGTGCGTGCTACAGACCAATTTCGGTTGCCCATGATGGTGTTGATTTCACCATTGTGGGCGAGCATGCGGAATGGCTGTGCAAGCGGCCATTGCGGCATAGTATTAGTGGAAAATCGCTGGTGGAATACACAGATAGCGGTTTCAAGGCGTCGATCGGCCAAATCCAGATAAAAGCGCGGCAGATCCACCGGCATCATTAGGCCTTTATAACTAAGGATATTGGTTCCCAAACTGGCCACATGGAAGCTACTATCCGCCTCTAGACGCTTTTCCGCTTTGCGTCGTCCCATATATAACCGCGCAGTGAATCTCTGCTCGTCAGATATCTCACCAGGTGCAATAAAGACCTGCTCAAAGGCCGGCAGAGACTCCAACGCGATCGGTCCCAAACAGCTGTTATCGGTGGGTACTTCACGCCAACCCAACACAGCTAAACCCTGCGCCTCGATTTCCTCTGCAAAGATAGCCTTGGCGGCGTTCCTCTCAGTATCTTCTGTACTGAGCATAATCGCACCCACTGCATAGGACTCTGGCAATTCCAGCTGCAAACTCTCTTTAACCACCGCGCGTAGAAAGCTATCCGGTTTCTGCATCAGCAGACCACAGCCGTCACCAGTCTTACCGTCTGCGGCTACACCGCCGCGGTGTGTCATGCAGGTCAGCGCCTGAATAGCATTCTGTAACAATCTGTGGCTGGTCTTGCCCTTCACTTGGGCTATAAGTCCAAAACCGCAGTTATCTTTAAAATCGTCAAGCCGACATAAGCTTCGAGTCATAATAAAACTCTAAAAAATAATTTTGATGGATAATC
>JASLVT010000261.1 GCA_030741175.1 Porticoccaceae bacterium | reverse complement strand
GCGGTTTCCAAAAAAGGTTTATTGGCATCAGTGCCTAAGGGCGCCAAAGCATCCAGCCACTCCTGCGACGCACGATTGGCATACAACTCGCGCTCCTCAATCTCAGCCGCCTGACGGATCTTGGTCTTCAGCTGCTGATCCTCAACCACAACAAAGTGCCAAGGCTGCATATTGGCGCCACTGGGCGCGGACCCCGCCGCCAAAATTGCATTATCCAGTACTGATGCAGGGATAGGCCGATCTGAAAACTCCCGCACCGAACGGCGCTTGGCCATCAACTGATAAAATGCCTTAGCTGACTCCTGCATAGCCGCCTCTTCCTGAATAGAGAAGTCTAAGGGAATAAAATTATCTGATGTAGCCATGGTTACCTTTTTAGCATTAATTTTAGCATCTACGTTAGCATCAATTTTACTATCAACAGGCTTATGTTATTAGGTTAACGCAGCCAACAGCATCAGCCAACCAGATCATCAATAGCATCGGTAGATTGAACGGACTGCTCTAGCGCTAGCAATCGTTTTTTTAAGGATAATCCACCGGCATAGCCACCCAAACCACCATTGGCGGCAATCACCCGATGGCAGGGCACAGCGAGCATTAGCGCATTGGCACCATTGGCTGCGGCCACTGCGCGAACAGCACTGGCTCGGCCAATCTCCGAGGCCAGTTGCGAGTAACTGCAGGTAAAACCATAGGGCAGTTGTCTCAATGCTTGCCAAACCGATAGTTGAAAGTCAGTGCCCAGCATCAACAGAGGAAGATCAAATTGCTTTCTGTCACCCACTAGGTATTCATCGATTTGCTGTCGGGTCACTTGCAGTAGAGCGTTATCCTGCTCAACAAACTGCGCGTCTAAACAATGCTGAATCCGTCGATTCACCGTTGCTCGCATCTTGCGATATCTAAAGTCCAACAGACACAGCTGATCCTCAAAGGAACCCAAAATAAATTCCGCCGGTTTGGTCTGGTAAAATTGAATATGAATCTGATTCATCGCCGCCACCTGCAACAAACGGCATTCAACCGATTAGCGAATAGAGACTAGCATGGCTCAAACGAGCCTCACCCAATATCATTAGACAATCTTGTCCTGTTGCCGCGTTTTTAGGGTCTGTACCGCCAGAGATGCAACGGAAGAAAATCCAGTATCGGCGCTCTCAGCCAGTTGCACTATTTGATTTTTCATCGCTGGTGACCAAAACTTTTCCAAATGCTGAGCCACCTGATCAGCCACTGCCGTATCGCTGCCATTGGCCGCCATATTCAATGCAATCTGATTGATCATTTTTACCAATCGGTCATTTGTCGACATGCTATCTCTCTCAATTGATTTGTTGGCCATGGGTATAGATCACATGCCGGTCTGCCCTGCCGAAGCCTACTAAAGTTAATCCGGCCCTCTCAGCTAATTCGATGGCCAAGGATGTAGGTGCCGACACTGCCGCCAATAGCGCAATATTAGCACTGGCAGCTTTCGCTACCATTTCATAACTGGCTCTGCTTGTCACCAGAACAAAGCCCTCCTCCAGTTCCTGCCGGCTCATAGCGCCCAATAATTTATCCAGCGCATTGTGGCGGCCAACATCTTCTCGCAACAACAGTATCTCGCCCTCGGTATTACACCAAGCTGCGCCATGCACGGCACCGGTCTGCTGTTGTAATAGTTGCCCATCGCCTATTCCAGCGATGGCACGTTGCAATGCTACATGGCTAATACTTAATTCCGCGCTAATGCGGTTTGGGATGGTAATCGCCTGCTCTAGGGATTCGGCACCACAGAGGCCACAGCCCGTGCGTCCAACCAGATTGCGGCGGCGCTGTTTTAATGCGGCAAAGGGTTCAGCGGCAATGGTAAGAGCTAACTCAATGCCCTTATCCGTGCTGATCTCCTCGTAATCCAATAACTGTTTCGGTGAGGCTAAAATACCTTCGCTGAGACTAAACCCCAGCGCAAAATCCTCTAAGTCGGCCGGCGTTGCCATCATCACCACATGGGAGATACCGTTATAAACCAGAGCCACAGCAACCTCGGCAGCTACAGTATCGCTTCCCTCAACCAGCTCACCAGCATGCCAGACAGTGCGTGCCACATTATCTGAACCGCTCCCAGCCATATTAGTTGCGTGCTTCCTGCAATAGGCTTTGCTGTTGCTTATCAAACGACTGCTGTCGC
>JASLVT010000260.1 GCA_030741175.1 Porticoccaceae bacterium | reverse complement strand
ATTTGAATATTGATGATAAGACATTTTTACGTTGGTTCGATCTCATGGGATTGCAGCGTCATATAAAAGTCATGGGCATCTTTGCTCGTCTAGCGCTACGAGACGGTAAAGAGGGTTATCTCAAAGATCTGCCTTTGGTAATAGATTACAGTCTTGAGGTTGCCAGCCAGTACCCAGAGACGCAGGCATTTTTGCACTGGTTTCAGCAACGTATTAGTCCGTTGCTATCGTCGCAGAGTTGGTACTCGATTAAAAATGTGACTGATCAATGAAAGCGATGATTCTTGCTGCAGGGTACGGAAAACGTCTGCGACCATTGACAGATATTACGCCCAAACCCTTGTTGAAGGTGGCGGGCAAACCGTTGTTACAACATCATATTGAACGTTTGGCGGCGGTGGGCATCACTGATTTGGTGATAAACATCAGTTGGTTGGGCGATCAAATCGAGGACTATTTTGGGGATGGTAGTGATTTTGGCGTGCAAATTCATTGGTCTCGTGAATCGCAACCGCTAGAGACTGGAGGAGGCATCGCCAAGGCGCTTCCCTTATTAGGGAATGCACCATTTTTATTGCTTAATGGCGATGTGTGGACGGATTTTTCTTTCGATACTATTGATGTATCGCTAGTAGGCCAGAGGTTTGATGCTTGGCTGTTGTTAGTTAAAAACCCCGATCACAATCCTCATGGCGATTTTGCGCTGTCAGATAAGGTAGTCAGCTTCGCTGACCGCTCAGATTACACCTTTAGTGGTATTAGTCTGGTGCGACCAGCATTGTTTGCTGATTATCAATCAAAACATCCAGGGCAGCAGACTTTCCGCTGGCTTGATGTTGTGGCGCCAGCTCTGGATAGTGGTCGCGTTGCTGGTCAGGCTTTCACAGGACAATGGTGGGATGTGGGGACAGTTGAGCGTTATCAGCAGCTTAATCGCCACCTGAGTTGTCACCCAGATAAATAGATCATCAAGGAGAGTGCTAATGATAAAACCCATCCATTACAAAATTTTGTTTTGGTTTTGCGCATCAGCTGCAGTGGTTCTCTCTCTAATGCCCACAACGGGTGCCCAGCTCTTTCAACTGCAGGATAAGGTGGCACATGCTGCCCTCTATGCGGCGCTCTATTATATTGCGGTAAGAGCCTATGGTAGCTCTTTTTCACTACTACTATTGGCGGTCATGATAATGTGCTTTGGGTTGTCCCTAGAGATAGCCCAGTCTATGACTAGCTATCGCTATGGTGATATCTGGGACTTTGCTGCTAATAGCATTGGTGTTATTGCAATCTGGTTGTTTCTAGTGTCTCGAGGGAGGTTAGAGTGATTGCGGTTTACCAGGGTAGTGACTATTTTGAAGCGCAGTTATTGACAGGCCTAATGGAGCGTGCGGGGCTGAGGGTTTTTCTTCAAGGTGTGGCGTTGCAGGGAGGGCTAGGTGATCTGCCGGCACTGGGGCATCTATCGATCAATGTTAATGATGAAGATTACGATCATGCCTTGGCAATTGTTCAGGGCTACGAAAAGGGTGACTATGCATTAGAGGATGAAGATTAATGACCCCGCAATTTAGACAATGGTCTCTTTATGTTGGCCCTGTGGCAGCTATAGCGTTGACCTTTGTGATGATATCGTTTGGCTGGACGCAGCAAGGCGCACTCACGGCTGGGTTAACATTACTCTGCGCGCTATGGTGGATTTTTGAACCTATCCCAATTCCTGCGACCTCAATGATTCCTTTGGGGGTGTTCCCGTTGGTGGGCATTCTCGACGGTAAGCAAGTGGCACTGGCCTACGGCGACCCACTGATCTTGTTGCTTATGGGAGGAGCGATGCTGTCCAAAGCAATGGAGAAAAGTGGCGCGCACAGGCGTCTGGCACTCTATCTCGTCAATCTGTTTGGCGCCTATGATCAACGCCGATTGGTATTTGGTTTTATGGTTGCCGCGGCGGTTTTAAGTATGTGGGTGTCCAATACCGCTACCACATTAATGTTGTTGCCTGTGGCCTACGCGGTGTTGGAAAGTGCCGATAGCGATAGTGCGGCACAAAAACTGGCAGTACCGCTATTTTTAGGAATCGCCTACGCCGCGAGTATTGGCGGGCTCGGCACGCCGATCGGCTCACCACCCAATGTCATATTCCTGAAGGTATATGCTGAGGCAACGGGGTCATCGATCGGCTTTGG
>JASLVT010000025.1 GCA_030741175.1 Porticoccaceae bacterium | reverse complement strand
AGGGTCTAGCCAGCAAACGCTATTATCGCTCTATTCAGGGGGTGGGGATTTTGCCTCCGCCAGTACCCTTTGCGATTGAGATGCCAACATGTATTGATGAAGAATGTCCTGAGGTGCAGAGCCCTATAGGTGGTGTTGCCTTTGGTCCGCATATTCAACCGAGCACCAGTGCGCAGTTGGGTAAGCCCATCAAGCTGTGGTGGTATCGCCAATAGTTATCGGCAGGTTTCGTAACAACCCGCTTGGGATTTGTTGCCGATTTAGTCGTAAACAGTCGCGATAGGCAGTCGTTTGTGTTGAGTTTTTTGGTAGATACCAATCAAACGCGCCGCGGTTTCTGAGTTCACCTCTTTGCCCTCAAGGAAGTTATCAATATCCTCATAGGAAATTCCGAGCACCTGCTCATCTTCCTTCTGTGGACTCAGGCATTCTAAATCAGCCGTTGGTGTTTTATGCACCAGTGATTGGGGCGCACCCATGGTCTCTGCAAGCAAACGCACCTGACGCTTGCTCAGTCCAAAGAGTGGCGCTAGATCGCAGGCACCATCACCAAATTTGGTGTAAAAGCCGGTGATATTCTCTGCGGAATGATCTGTGCCCAATACTAGCCCGTCCAGCATTCCGGCAATTTCATATTGAGAGGCCATACGTGCGCGCGCTTTGAGGTTACCCTTAACAAAGTCCACCTTCTCTTCGTTGGGGAGTAGGCCATTATCTTCTAATGTGGCGCAGACTGCCTGATTGATACCATCGGTGCCGTCTTTGACATTGACCCGCAAGCTTTGGCTGGGCTGGATAAAATTTAAGGCGATTTGCGCATCGTCTTCATCTTTCTGTGTGCCATAGGGCAGGCGCACAGCGATAAACTGGTAATCAGTGCAGTTGTGCTTCTCATTAAGACCCTCAACAGCCAGTTGCGATAGGCGGCCGCAGGTTGAGGAATCAACTCCACCGCTGATGCCTAAAACTAATGTTTTGCACCCAGATTGCTCTAGTTGGTGTTGAATAAATGAGACGCGGCGTTGGATTTCAAATTGTGCATCAATTTCGGGTAATACCCGCATTTCATCAATAATCGCTTGTCTATTCATTGTTACCTATTACTGCAAAATAATATTGAATGATTAGTCCACTAGCCCGAAAGTCAGCCAACTCCATATTGATTTGCCTTCCTGCGCCTCTTTGGCCTCATTGATAGAGGCTGCATCGCGAGTCGTCCGGTCATAGAGGTACCTTGTGTCAAATGCCGGTGGCTGCGATCGATCGATCAGGCCGAAGGTGATTTTTGACAGAAACGAGTTTTCTGCATCGAGTAATCTTCGGTCGTAATCGAAAGAACCATCCTCCATCAACGATGGGTGCTCTGGATAATTAGCCGCCATTACAGCCACTGCATTATCTGATAGCTCCTGCATTTCTAACATGTAATACGCTTGTGCCATCACTGCTAGACCATCTGGAACGGCTGGAGATTGTTGAAAATTTTCCACTACATAGCGGCCGCGATTGGCTGCAGCCACATAGGCGCCACGACTAAAGTAGTAATTGGCAGCATGAATTTCTGCGCGTGCCAGCTGATTACGTAGGTTGACCAATCGTTTGCGGGCGTCAGCGGCATAGGGACTTTTGGGGAATCTCGATAGTAGTTCGGTGAAGGTGGCAAAGGATTCCCGTGCGGTGCCGATATCTCGTTTGCTGGTGTCGGTAGGCAAAAAGTTATCAAAAAACCCTGAAACCTGTGATATTTCCGAGAGTCCTTTTACATAAAAGGCGTAGTCTACGTTGGGATGTTGGGGATGTAGTCGGATAAACCGGTCAGCCGATGAGATCGCATCTTCATAAGCCGACGACTTGTACTGCGCATACATTAATTCCAATTGACCCTGCTCTGCATATTTGCCAAACGGGAATTGTGATTCGAGCAGTTGTAGATTACTGATCGCCGTCGACCAGTTCTTGGCGTTAAGACTACTCTGGATCTTTTCATAAAAATCGCGTTCGGTATAGCCGGCAGTATCATCCTCTGTAGTTTCATCATCACCCCAGCCCAACCAAGAGCAACCAGAGGTGACAGATAAACTTAAAATCAACAAAATATAAGCGATATTTTTCATGTAAAATTCCCAGATATAAGCGGAGTCGATTCACAAGTCGACGAAGCAAGGTATTTAACCACAGAGCGACCTAAGTGAACCAGTCCAAAGGTGAAAATAACAGCGGCGAGAAAATCCAGCTGACCGCCACAGTAGCGCCCGACTTCTGCGGTAGGCGTTTGGATCAAATTGCCGCTGATTTGTTCACTGATTTCTCCAGGGCTAGATTGCAGCAATGGATCAAGGAGGGGGCGCTGCGCGTCGATGGAGAACAGCGCGCGCCGAAACAAAAATTGCTCGGTGGCGAGACCCTCAGTATCAACGTGCAATTGCAGCCAGAAGCGGATTGGCAGGCGGAAAATATCCCCCTCGATATACTGTACGAGGACGACAGTATTATCGTTATAAACAAGCCTGCCGACTTGGTTGTGCACCCGGCGGCGGGTAATCGTACTGGCACGCTTTTAAATGGGCTGCTCTACCATTGCCCGCAGCTAGAGTCAGTGCCTCGCGCCGGTATTGTGCATCGCCTCGACAAGGATACCACCGGTCTGATGGTGGTGGCGAAGACCTTGCAGGCCCACACCAATCTGGTCGCACAGCTACAGGCGAGAACAGTCAAGCGTGAGTATGAGGCGATTGTCAGCGGTGTTATGACGGGTGGCGGCACTGTCGATCAGCCTATCGGCCGTCATCCGACACAGCGGACTAAGATGGCAGTGGTGTCTGATGGTAAAGAGGCGCGTACCCATTATTCTGTACTACAGCCTTTTGAGGGGCACAGTCATGTGCAACTCAATTTAGAAACCGGCCGCACCCACCAGATTCGGGTGCATATGGCGCATCTGCGTTTCCCGATTGTTGGCGATGATACCTATGCGGGTCGCTTTCGCATTCACAAGGGCGCCTCTGAAGGCCTACGTGATTTTATTCAGGGATTTGGCCGCCAAGCTTTGCATGCTCGAGCCCTTGGCTTGATTCACCCCAGTACTGGGGTGCAGCACAGTTGGTCTGTGGATTTGCCCGACGATATGCAGGCTTTATTACAGGCATTGGCTGATGGATAGTTGGTTCCCAGCGGATTGGCCGGCAGCGGCGACGGTTAAGACCGCCATCACAACGCGCCACGGCGGCTGTAGCCAAGCCCCTTTTGACAATAACAATCTAGGGTTACATGTGGGCGACAAAGCATCTGATGTTTTGGCTAATCGTCAAAGTTTGGTTAGTAGCTTAAACCTGTCCGAGCAACCTCTGTGGTTGGAACAAGTGCATGGCACTGATGTTGAGTATGCTCCAACCGCCGCCGGCACTCCTACGGCAGATGCCAGTTACAGTGACCAAGTCGGGCGAGCCTGTGTGGTGATGACTGCAGACTGCCTGCCTGTGTTGCTATGCAATCAACAAGGCACACAGGTGGCAGCAGCTCACGCTGGTTGGCGCGGGCTCTGTAATGGCGTGTTACGCAATACTGTAGCGACGTTTTCAGCCTCAGATCAGCTTATGGCCTATCTGGGACCCGCTATTGGCCCTGAGGCCTTTGAAGTGGGTCCTGAAGTGTTGCAGGGGTTTACTGAAAAAGCGCTAAATGAGCGACATAGGGCGGAGATTGAAGCGGCCTTTACGGCAGCGTCTGACGGCAAGTATCGAGCCGATCTCTATGCGCTGGCACGTGCGGAATTGGCAAATTGTGGCGTGAGAGATACCTATGGCGGTGACCACTGTGTGTATTCTATGCCAGAGCGTTTTTATTCTTATCGCAGACAGCCGGTGACGGGTCGTTTTGCCTCACTGATCTGGTTGGCAAGCCATGATTGATTTGCCTAGTTATACTGGCTTATAGCTCATTTGTTCAAAGGCATTTGTAGACGCAACTATTTGCCGTTTAAACACTTGCTAACATTGGGGTGTTCCATTAGAATTGCCGCCCTCTCGCAGAGGCTAAACACCTCAGGATAGTAAGCGACGGAACTTGGCCACTATGACTTGTCTTGGAACTTGTTTTGGCCACCCTAAATTTGGAGCAGAACATGTACGCAGTGATCAAAAGTGGCGGTAAACAGCATCGAGTCGTTGAGGGTGAAACTCTTCGTCTTGAAAAATTGGATGTAGCCACTGGTGACAACATCGATTTTGAAGAAGTCTTGATGGTTGGCGAAGGCGCCAAAGTCAAGATTGGTGCGCCTTTGGTAAAAGGTGGCAAAGTGACTGCTGAGGTTATCTCTCACGGCCGCGGTGAAAAAGTAAATATTATTAAATTTCGTCGTCGCAAGCACTCACGCACGCAACAGGGCCACAGACA
The DNA here is from genome assembly GCA_030741175.1 of Porticoccaceae bacterium. Lineage (GTDB taxonomy): Bacteria > Pseudomonadota > Gammaproteobacteria > Pseudomonadales > Porticoccaceae > HTCC2207. Next base: position 6,769 of record JASLVT010000025.1, on the reverse strand, counting down.
GTGGTACACAGAAGTTAAAATTACTGGCATCAACGCCGGATAATTCGTAGAGGATATAGCAATGGCTCATAAAAAAGCTGGTGGTAGTACTAGAAACGGTCGCGACTCAGAGAGTAAACGCCTAGGCGTTAAAGTGTACGGCGGCCAGTCAATCAATGCCGGTGGCATTATTGTTCGTCAGCGTGGAACCAAGGTTCACCCTGGGGATAATGTTGGTATTGGTAAAGATCACACTTTGTTTGCCACTGCGACTGGTACGGTACAGTTTGTGCAGAAAGGCCCGCAAAACCGCAAATACGCAGAAGTGGTCTCCGCGTAAACACGGCCCTTCGATAAAAAAAGCCCCTTCGCGGGGCTTTTTTTGTGGGCGGGTATTTTTAAACCCCAAATGACAGACACCAGTGGCAACGGTAAACTAAACCTATGAAATTCGTTGATGAAGCATCTATTAAGGTCCACGCGGGCAAAGGCGGCAATGGCTGCCTGAGTTTTCGTCGCGAAAAATATATACCCAAAGGCGGCCCAGACGGTGGTGATGGCGGTGATGGGGGCAGTGTTATTTTGGTGGCCGCTGATGGCTTAAATACCCTGGTGGATTTTCGTTATACCCGACACTTTAAAGCTGAGAATGGCCAGCAGGGGAGTAGTGGGGAGTGCACCGGGCGTGGGGGAGATGACTTGGTTTTATCCGTGCCTATTGGCACCACGGTCATTGATGAGGAAACAGGCGATGTTCTCGGTGATCTTACCGAGTTGGGTCAACGGCTAAAAGTTGCTCAGGGTGGTTATCATGGCTTGGGCAATACGAGGTACAAGTCGAGTACTAACCGGGCACCAAGGCAGACTTCTCCTGGTAAAGAGGGTGAGGTTCGAGAGCTTAAGCTAGAGCTTAAGGTGTTAGCTGATGTGGGCCTGCTGGGGTTGCCCAATGCCGGTAAGTCGACTTTTATTCGGTCAGTGTCAGCTGCGCGGCCGAAGGTAGCTGATTATCCTTTTACTACACTGGTGCCCAATTTGGGCGTAGTAGGCATGAGCGGCGATAAGAGTTTTGTCGTGGCAGATATTCCCGGTCTTATCGAAGGTGCATCGGAGGGAGCTGGACTGGGTATTCGTTTTCTCAAGCATCTTACGCGTACCCGTCTGTTATTACATTTAGTGGACATGATGCCCTACGATGGTTCGACCGCGGCTGACAATGCTCAGGTGATAGAGCAGGAATTAGAAAAATTTAGCACCACCATGGCAGCTGGTGATCGCTGGTTAGTGCTTAATAAAGTCGATTTACTGCCTGAAGACGAAGTTGATGAGCAATGTAAGGCTGTTGTTGATCATTTAAATTGGCAGGGCCCGGTATTTAGGATGTCAGGGCTGGCGTCGCAGGGTACCAAACAGCTTTGCGCAGCGATTATGGATTATATTGATGATCAACGACAGCGTGAGCTAGTTGATCCAGATCTGGCTGAGCAGGCTGAAGCTCGCCGCGCTGACATGCAAGCTGAGGCCCGTTTGCGCATTGAGGAGTTAGCCGAAGCCCGCCGGCGGGCGCGCAAGCAAGCCAAAGAAGATGTCAGTGATGACAATGATGACGACGACTATGACGTTGAGGTTGTCTACGCAGAGTAGGTGGCGCATAACGAGCTATGAGTGAGATAAAAAGGTCATGAGCAGAACAATTGCCAAACAAGCCAAGCGTTGGGTTATTAAGATTGGCAGTGCCCTATTGACGAATGATGGCGCTGGTTTAGATCGCAAGGCCATCGATAGTTGGGTCGAGCAGATTGCCGATTTAATGGCGCGGGGGAATGAGGTGATTCTGGTTTCCTCTGGTGCTATTGCTGAGGGCATTGCCCGTCTGGGTTTGAAAACGCGACCTGAAAGTATTCATGAACTACAAGCCGCGGCGGCAGTGGGGCAGATGGGCTTGATTCAAGCCTATGAAAGCAGCTTTATGCGCTTCGAACGGCATACCGCACAAATTCTACTTGACCATGATGATATGGCGAATCGTCAACGTTATCTCAACGCCCGAGGTGTGTTGCAGACCCTATTGAGCTTGGGAGTGGTGCCTGTCGTTAATGAGAATGACACTGTGGTTACCGATGAAATTCGTTTTGGTGATAACGATAGCTTGGCGGCTCTTGTTGCCAATTTAGTCGATGCGGAACTGTTGGTGATTCTTACCGACAAAGATGGCCTATTTGACGCTAACCCAGATACTAATCCAGATGCAAAGCTTATTTCTGAGGCCATGGCCAATGACTCTGATCTCGATGCTTTGGCTAGCGGTAGCGCGGGGACATTGGGTCGCGGTGGCATGGTGACTAAGTTACAGGCTGCCAGACTTGCGGCTCGATCAGGTTGTAATACGGTGATTGCCGGCGGTCGTAATCAGAATATTCTGCAACAGGTGGCGGCGGGCGATTCGGTGGGTACATTGTTGCAGGCCTCGCAAAAACCCATAGCGGCGCGCAAGCAGTGGCTGGCAGGGCAGCTACAAATAAAGGGCAAGCTGGTACTGGATCAGGGTGCTGTCAACGTGTTGACCAAACAGGGCAGCAGTCTACTGGCTGTGGGGGTGAGTGCCGTGGATGGAACCTTTACCCGTGGCGAGTTGGTTAGCTGCGTCGACGCGGAAGGTAATGAGATAGCGCGCGGACTGGTAAATTATAGTTCCGATGAAGCTGATCTCATCAAAGGTCGAAGCACGGAATCTATCTCAGAGATCCTCGGTTACCGCGAGGATGATGAATTAATCCATCGTGATAATCTGGTGGTGAGCTCATAGAGTTTTGCAGTACCAGCTAGCCACAAAATTTGGCAGCTAATCTATTGTCAATTCAGTTACTATAAAAGGCGCAACTAAATACCGGAGAGTAGAAGATGCCCGCTGATATCAAAACCCATTACCGTGCCTGCAATCTTTGTGAAGCTATCTGTGGTCTTGAAATCAAGACTCAGGGAGATCAAGTGCTGTCGATTAAAGGTGATAAGAATGACCCTTTGAGTCGCGGCTATATCTGTCCCAAGGGCACGGCGATGGAGGATATTTATACAGATCCAGACCGTCTGCGCCTTCCGGTGGCGAAGCAGGGGGATAGCTGGGTTCAGATCAGCTGGGATGAGGCATTTGATAGGGTTGCCGAGAAACTGGTTGCGGTGCAAGAGCAGCATGGGCCCAATGCTGTTGCCTTTTATGCCGGTAATCCCAATGTGCACAACTATGGCAGCATGACCCATGCCAATGTCCTGCGTAAAGCGCTACAAACCAAAGTGCATTTTTCAGCGACCAGTCTCGATCAATTACCACATCATCTGACGTCTTATAGTCTCTATGGCCATCAATCACTGATACCGGTTCCCGATATAGATCATTGTAACTACATGCTGATTATTGGCGGTAATCCGCTCGCATCCAATGGCAGCATTATGACATCGCCGGATATACCCAAACGATTGAAGGCCATACAAGAGCGTGGCGGTCGTTTTGTCGTTATTGATCCGCGGCGAACAGAGACCGCAAATGTTGCTGATCAGCATCTTTTTATTCGACCCGGCACAGATGCTTATTTACTGATGGCCATGCTCAACACATTATTTGATGAAGATTTAGTCAATACTGGCCATCTCAGTGATCTGTTAATTGGCCTAGAGGATCTTCATGAGGCCTGCCAGCCTTTTACTCCAGAGTTAGCCGAACAGAGAACGGGTATTGCTGCCGAACAGATTCGTCAGCTAGCCAGAGATATGGCCAATATTGAGGGTGCCGTCTGTTATGGTCGTATGGGCGTCTCGGTACAGGTTCACGGAACATTGTGCCAATGGGCGATTCAGATGATCAATATTCTCACCCATTCCATGGATGTGCGTGGGGGTATGATGTTACCGTCTCCTGCCTTCGGTTATATCCAACCAGGAGAATCAGGCGCAGGTCATTTTGCCGCATTTCACAGCCGTGTCAGTGGGCTGCCCGAATTTGGTGGTGAATTACCGGCCACGGTAATGGCTGAAGAAATGCTAACCGAGGGTGAAGGGCAAATTCGCGCATTGGTTACTTTAGCAGGCAATCCAGTGTTGTCCTCGCCCAATGGTGTGCAACTGGATAAGGCGCTAGCTGGATTGGATTTTATGGTCTCTGTTGATTTTTATATCAATGAAACCACACAGCATGCAGATATTATTTTGCCTCCAACTAGTGCGCTGGAACATGATCATTACGATTTGGCCTTTTTGCGTTTGGCAGTGCATAACACCACTCGCTTCAATGATGCGGTGTTTGAGCCAATATCGGGTGCCAAGCATGATTGGCAGATTTTTAATGATTTGGGGTTGGCAATTGCTGCTCGCAAAGGCCTTGATATCAAACCATTGCCATCACCAGATCAGCTGATTGATTTTGGTATACAACGTGGGCCCTACAGTGCGGCTGCAGGTCATCCGCTGGCGCTGACATTAGATAAAATTAAACAGCATCCTCACGGTTTGGACATAGGCCCATTGCAGCCGAGTTTGGCAGACAGGTTGTGCACCGAGGATGGCAAGATTCGATTAATCGCTGATTTTATCACTGAGGATATTGCTCGACTTGCAGCAACCGAGCAACTGACAGAGCCCGATGAAATGTTGCTGATTGGTCGCCGTCATATCCGCTGTAACAATTCTTGGATGCATAACTCCCATCGCTTGGTCAAAGGTAAACCCAGATGGCAGCTTTTGATGCACCCCGATGATCTAGTCAAGCATGGCCTAGAGAATAATGCTCAGGTGAAAATTCAATCTCGGATCGGTGCCGTACAAACTCAGGTGCTTGCCAGTGATGAGGTTATGCCCGGCGTGGTCAGTTTGCCCCATGGTTGGGGGCATAAGCGCGATGGTGTCAGTCTCAATATAGCCTCTGAGCAGGATGGGGTAAGCTGTAATGACCTTACGGATGAGCGATTGATGGATCGAGCCAGTGGTAATGCTGCACTCAATGGTGTGCCGGTGAAAATTGTAGCTCTATCATAAAGTAGGTAATCGTTGGCTATAGATAATGATCCAAGGCTATGATTATTTGTTAACCAAATAAATAAAATTAAGTTGACAGCTCTAGTTCCGGGCTTATCATTTGCGACTCAGCCTAGGAATTATCGGAGTTAGACCATGTCAGCCCAAGATGGATCGGCAGTACGTCACGATTGGACTCGTGAACAAGTTCTCAGTCTATTTAATCAGCCTTTTAATGATCTGTTGTTCGACGCTCAGGTCGTGCATCGCCAGCACTTTGATCCCAATCAGGTACAACTCAGCACATTGTTAAGTATTAAGACGGGTGCCTGCCCTGAGGACTGCAAATACTGTCCTCAGAGTGCCCGCTATGACACTGGGTTGGAAAAAGAAAAATTACTGCAAATTCAGCAAGTGATTGAAGCAGCTAAAGTAGCCAAAGCCAGTGGCTCAAGCCGCTTCTGCATGGGTGCTGCATGGCGCTCTCCCCATGATCGAGATATTCCCGCGGTGGCGGAAATGGTGCGTCAGGTAAAGGCGCTGGGTCTCGAAACTTGCATGACACTGGGCATGCTTAGTGAATCGCAATCGGAAAAGTTGGCCGAAGCCGGCTTAGATTACTATAACCATAACCTAGATACCTCTGAAGAATTCTACGGTGAGGTGATTACCACTAGGACCTATCAGGACCGACTCAACACATTGGCCAATGTGCGCAATGCCGGAATGAAAGTCTGTGCCGGCGGAATTGTTGGTATGGGTGAAGAGCAAAAAGATCGCGCCGGTTTATTGATGGCATTGGCAAACTTGCCAGTACATCCGGAATCTGTGCCGATCAATATGTTGGTGAAAGTGGCGGGCACGCCAATGGCTGAGCAAGCCGATTTAGATCCCTTTGAGTTTATTCGCACCATTGCCGTGGCTCGTATCATGATGCCTAAGTCCTATGTGCGTTTATCGGCAGGGCGTGAAGAGATGAATGAGCAGATGCAAGCCATGGCATTTATGGCGGGTGCAAATTCTATTTTTTACTGCGATAAATTGCTTACTACGTCCAACCCCAAAGCCAATACTGATATGCAATTGCTGGAACGCTTGGGTATTCAGCCTGAACAATACCAAGTTGAAAAAACCAGTCAGCAACAGGAAGACGACTTACATCGCGCGATTAACGAGCATAAAAACGACGCGCTATTCTACCGCGCTAGCTGATGACCGCGATGACAACAATGGACGCTACTCTTCAGGCACAGCTTGATCAGCGTCAGCAACAGTTTCTGTATCGTCAGCGCCGGACGGTTGAGTCTGGCTGTGGGTCTGTTTTACAAATAGACGGACAGTCGCTGATTAACTTTTGTAGCAATGACTATCTCGGCCTTGCCGGACATAAAAGTATCGCCAAAGCGTTGCAAGCGGGTGCTGATACCTATGGTACTGGTAGCGGTGCTTCCCATCTAATCAGCGGCCACAGTGCCGCGCACCAACAATTAGAAGAACAATTAGCAGAGTTTACTGGACGGCCCAGAGCGCTGTTATTTAGTACCGGATATATGGCCAATATGGGCATTATTAACGCACTCGTCGGTCGCCATGATCTGGTACTTCAAGATCAGTTAAATCATGCCTCGCTGATTGATGGCGGTCGCCTTAGTCGCGCGATGTTTAAGCGCTACAAGCACAACAACATCGAGCATTTACAATCGCAGTTGAGCTTCAATGCAGCTGACCGCAAGCTGATTGTGACTGATGGTGTCTTTAGTATGGATGGCGATCTGGCGCCATTGGC
>JASLVT010000259.1 GCA_030741175.1 Porticoccaceae bacterium | reverse complement strand
CACGTCGCAAACCGGTGCCGATAATATTACTCAGCGTTTTGCAGAGCAAAAAATTAGTGGTCGAGGCATGGTGCTCAATGTGAATGAGGCAGCCTCTATTGACGGTCTGCTCGCTGCTGTGGCTGAGGAGTTTGGTGCGCCTACTATTCTGGTCAATAACGCTGGCATAACAAAAGATAATATTTTAATGCGCATGAAAGAGGACGAGTGGCTAGATGTGGTCGACACCAACCTAACTGCTGTCTTCCGTCTAGCCAAAGCCTGCGTGAGACCGATGACCAAAGCACGATGGGGCCGTATTATTAACATCAGCTCTGTGGTGGGCTCGATGGGCAACGGCGGTCAGAGTAATTATTCCGCGACTAAGGCAGGTGTTGAGGGGTTCTCCCGTGCGTTGGCTAAAGAGCTTGGATCGCGAAGCATTACTGTTAATGCCGTTGCGCCCGGATTTATTGCTACAGATATGACCAAAGATCTCCCCGAGGCCAATAAGGATGCGATGCTCAGCCAAATACCTCTTGCGCGTCTAGGTCAGCCAGATGAGATTGCTGCGGTGGTAAATTTTTTGATTTCTGACGCCGCTGGCTATATAACCGGTGAGACTATCCATGTTAACGGTGGCATGTATATGGCCTAAATGCTTGATTTATCACGTAAATCATGGTTTTTTTGATGCAGTACTAGTATTTTGAGATTTGTAAGGTAAAATGCGCGCCACTTAAACAGAGATTGTGGCTTCTGAGCTTGTGAAGCTCGGATCCAAAACAGACTTCAGATCCCCTATAGGAGTGGAAACAGAATGAGCGATATTCAAGAACGCGTTATCAAAATGGTTGCGGAGCAGCTGGGTGTTAAAGAAGAGGATGTGCAGACTACATCTAGCTTTGTAGAAGATCTGGGTGCTGACTCGCTAGACACAGTGGAGTTGATTATGGCGCTTGAAGAGGAATTTGACGCTGAGATTCCAGATGAAGAAGCTGAGAAAATCGCAACGGTACAGGATGCGATCACTTATATTTCTGCCAATAGCTAAACACTGTTTGCAGACAAAAACCGCTCCTTTTGGGGCGGTTTTTTTATGGGCGATACTTTTGCCGAGGTTTGCCATAATGCAGGCTCAGAAATTAGATTAGCAGTTTTAAGTCGTGACACAGCAGATGATATTTTTTTCCAGTATTAATGGTGAGTTCCTTAGTTCTGAAGCATCGGTGGAGCAATTGCTTCAGGATCGAGGACTAGCCTATGGTCACGGATTATTTGAGACGATGGCACTGCGTTGCGGTCAGATACCACTGTTGCAGCAGCATTTGCGCCGTCTCACAGCGGATGCCCCCAAACTTGGTATTAACCCCTCATTTGAGTCCGTTGAGGCCTGTGTGACTGCGTTTATCACAAGCTTGGGTGAAAAAGATGTAAAGGATGCGGTGGTTAAGGTAATGCTCACGGCAGGGGTTGGTGGGCGAGGGTATCGAAGTCCAAGCACGGTATTGCCGCATATTATTTGCGCCAGCAGTCCGTTGGTAACAGACCTTCATGATCAGCAGCTCAATGGCATCAACCTTTGGCGTTGCCATTACCAACTGCCGCTTAATCCGCGTTTGGCAGGGATTAAGCATCTCAATCGTTTGGATCAAGTACTAGCGCGCAACGAATGTGACACCGCAGGATATGAGGACGGTGTTATGTTTGCCACTGACGGCAATCTAATAGAGACTACCTGTGCGAATATATTTATAAAAACGGACGAGGGTTGGCTGACGCCAGCACTTGATAATGCCGGTGTGAATGGAGTGATGCGCACATTACTGCTTGAAACCATTTTTCCGGCTTTGAAGTTGCCGGTGAGCAGTCGAGCGATTACTGCTGATGAACTGCGATGCTGCACTGAGGGTTTTATCTGTAATGCTGTGAGAGGTCTAGTGCCGATACTGTCGATAACTGACTCCTATGAGCAATATAATCTCAAGGTGGCGGCCGGAGCAGAGACAAAACGATTACAATCACACCTAAATAACGACTATGTTGGATTTTGATGATTAATTCTATTACGCGTATTGCTACAGTCTTTGCATTGCTTGTAGTTATTGCTAGTGTCTGGGCTTATGCCGCCTTTCAGCAGCATCTAGATGCGCCTGTTGACTTGCAACAGCAGACTCTTGATAACAAGGGCCGTTTTCTATGGGTTGTGGCTCGTG
>JASLVT010000258.1 GCA_030741175.1 Porticoccaceae bacterium | reverse complement strand
CCCCGCCCGACCAATGGGAAAACTAATGATCTACGGCGTGCAACCAAGAGGGACATACCTAAATCTACACATCGGTCATATATGTTTTTCATTGATTTATTCCATCGGGGTTTTGCTTGATGCTGAATATCTTAAAGCGCCCCTCTCGCACCGCCTATGATTACATTATCATCGGTTCAGGCTCTGCTGGCAGTACGGTCGCCGGCCGCCTATCAGAAGATAAATCTAAAAATATTCTTCTAATTGAAGCTGGAGCTAGTGATAGAAATATTTTTATTCAAATGCCGGCTGGGCTTGGCATTCCTTTAATGAAGGATCGCTACAACTGGAAGTTTTTTGCTGAAAAAGATCATATTACTGAATCCACTGAAGGGCCCTATACTCCCCGTGGAAAAGTCCTTGGTGGCTCATCATCAATCAACGGTATGAATTGGGTGAGAGGAAATAAAGCCGACTATGACAGTTGGCGTGATTGCGGCCTTTCTAGTTGGTCCTACGCCCATTGTCTGCCTTATTTTAAGCGCAGCGAAAACTATCAACAGGGTGACTCCGCCTATCGGGGTAAAAGCGGACCCACCAAGATTATTAAAGCCGAAGCGAGAAACCCACTTTTTCAGGCATTTATTCAAGCTGCAAATGACTATGGTCTGACGCTAAATCAGGATCATAATGGCGCAACTCAAATTGGGGTACACAAAACTCAAAGGAATGTTGCCGACGGCATCAGGCACAGTGCATCGCAAGCGTATTTATACGACCAACCAAATAAGCCTAATCTGGAAATTCTGATGGAAACCCGCTGTACTGCAATAGAATTTTCTGGCGCTGATGCGGTGAAAGTTCATCTCACCCGCCGGGGCGAAAATTTTTCTGTTGAGGTTGCTGGCGAACTCGTCTTAGCGGCAGGTGCTATTCAGTCACCGCAATTACTGATGCTTGCCGGTATTGGCGATAAAAATATGCTTGCCGACGCCGGCATCTCGGTACGTCAGCATTTACCCGGTGTTGGCGCAAACTTACAGGATCACCCTGCCTGGTGTTTTGAATACAGTGCAACAAACCCAAATGATTCATTGGCATCAGAGCTTAGTTATTTAGGGCGTTTAAAAATTGGTATGGAATGGTTACTGAGTAAACGTGGACTTGGTATTTCAAACCACTTTGAGGTGGGCGCTTTTCTATGTCTAACGGAAAACCAGACAATCCCTGAAGTACAGATGGAGTGTATTGCTATGAGAGGTGATTTTGCTCCCGAGGGTATTCAGATTGAACCAGGATACCAATGCTTTACCAGTATCCAACGGCCTAGCAGTCGCGGAAAACTATGGATCCACAGTGCTGATCCGACCGAATCACCAAAGTTCAAATTTAATTATCTGGATACCGATGAGGACAAAAAACTCGCCATAGCTGCAATAAAAGCGACTCGAGATATATTTCAACAACCTGCCTGGAATGGTCGTCTAACATCAGAGTTATCTGGATGCGATACACTCAATTCAGATGCTGAGATTTTGCAATGGGCCTATGCTCATGTTGAGTCAAACTATCATCCCTGTGGGACTTGTCGCATGGGTAGTGATGACCAAGCCGTGACCGACGAGACTGGCAAGGTACATGGGTTCAATAATTTACGGGTAGTGGACGCTGCAATCATTCCATCAATTCCCACCGGTAATCTAAATGCAATCACGATTATGATTGCTGAAAAAATCGCTGATAGTATTCTTGGTCTAGCCCCACTTGAACCCGAATACATATTGCGCAATCAAAACTAATAAAAAGCGAAGGATTTTATTTTGGATAAACCATCTGCTTCTAAGAATGATAATCAGGGTACATCAACTACAAGCATCAATGAATTTGATAATCCCACAGCGATTTTTGCAGCCATTATCCTAGGGTTTGCTGGCACAGGTGTTGCAATGGGCATGCCGTTACTTGTGGGTTCAATGGCTGATTCTCTTGGCTTTAGTGAGAAGGAATTGGGTTGGCTGGCATCCTCTGATATGACCGGATTATTGGTAGGTTCGGTACTTACTTCGCTTGTTGTAGCCAAAGCTAATCGCCGAACTCTAGCGACAGTGGGCTTGCTTCTAGTAATACTAGCCAATTATTTCTCTACCGAAACCACAGACCTTTTTCCTCTGATGATAAGTCGCTTCTGTGCAGGCATTGGTGCGGGTATATGCTATTCCACCTG
>JASLVT010000257.1 GCA_030741175.1 Porticoccaceae bacterium | reverse complement strand
GGTACTTCCAGATGGTGTTTGTGGCAACAGCCGCCTCTATCGTATCAGGAACAGTCGCTGAACGTATTAAGCTATGGCCTTTCCTTGGATTTGTTGTTTTATTGACTGCATTTATTTACCCAATTCAGGCCTCTTGGGTTTGGGGTAAAGGCTGGCTTTTTGCTAGAGGTTTCAGTGACTTTGCTGGCTCTACACTCGTTCACTCTGTGGGTGGCTGGGCCGCTCTCGTCGGAGCAATTCTGCTCGGCGCACGCGCTGGAAAATATGGTGCTGATGGATCTGTAACACCGATCCCAGGTTCATCAATGCCACTCGCTACATTGGGTACATTTATCCTATGGCTCGGCTGGTTCGGATTTAATGGCGGCTCTCAACTAGCCCTGGGCTCAGGCATTGATGCAGCATCAGTTGCAGATATCTTCATAAACACAAATATGGCAGCTGCAGCAGGCGTTGTAGCCGCGATGATCGCAACACAACTTCTTTATGGCAAAGTTGACCTCACAATGGCTCTTAACGGCGCGATTGGTGGTCTGGTTTCCATCACGGCTGAACCTCTGGAGCCATCAATAGGTCAAGCCCTCTTTATTGGCGCAGTCGGCGGCATATTAGTTGTTCTCGCGGTTCCATTGCTAGACAAGCTTAAAATTGACGATGTTGTCGGCGCCATTCCGGCACATTTGGTTTGCGGCATTTGGGGCACGATGATTGTGCCATTGAGCAATTCAGCAACAGCTTTTAGCACTCAATTCCTCGGCGTGGTTTCCATAGGAGCCTTCGCTGTTATTGCGAGTGCTATTGGTTGGATGCTCCTTAAATTTACTGTCGGTATTCGCGTCAGTGAAGAAGAAGAGCTAAATGGGCTAGATAAATCTGAATTGGGCATTGAAGCCTATCCGGAATTTACACGTTAAGTTCAGCTCAAAACAACAGGTCCACCCTCCTTCCTGTTAAGTTTGACCCCGGGAGCGATGCTCCCGGGGTTTTTATTTATTGTTGACCTTATCCCTGCAAAGATTTATGCGAAAACATGTTTATGAGGAGGGCGTTATGTCTGCTGGCATCTCTATTTCTGATTATTTCGATAAAGACCTAGTAACCGAGGATATATACGGTATCTCCCGCTGGGGTGATGGCCTTATTACAGTGCTGGAAAACGGTCATATCGGCCTGTGCCAGCCCGAAACGCCTGACAGTGTACCAACCGACCTCACCGAGATTATCAAGAACCTTGACCAGCGGGGAATTACGGCCCCAGTTTTATTGCGTGTCACAAATTTCCTCAGAAGCCGTATTGACCAAATTAACATTTCATTCAACGCAGCGATTCATGAACTGGCCTATAAAGGCAAATATCGCGGTGTATTTCCGGTCAAAGTGAACCAGCAAGCCCCTGTCGTAGACAGGATTGTTGAATTTGGGCGGCCCTATGATTTTGGTCTGGAAGTCGGCTCTAAAGCAGAACTTTTGATTGCCCTGTCGCATAATCTCTCAAAAGAAGCCGCGATTATCTGTAATGGTATCAAAGATAGTGAATTTGTTAGACTTGCCCTCATGGCGCAAAAGCTGGGCTATAATTGTTTTCTGGTGCTCGAAAGCCCGCGCGAACTCGATCTGGTGCTTGATGTTGCAAAAGAAACAGGCATTATCCCGCAACTCGGTATCCGCGTGAAACTGACTTATACGGTTAGCGGCAACTGGGCAAAATCCAGCGGGGATCGCAGCACTTTCGGTTTAAGTATTCCACAGGTCATGGATGTTGTTGAAAAACTTCGCCAGCATAACGCGCTTGATTGGCTGGTCCTGCAACACTCGCATCTGGGCAGTCAGGTACCTAACATTATTGAAATCCGTCACGCCACACAGGAAGCGGCTCGGTTTTTTGTTGAATTGCAACGCGAGGGCGCACCACTGACACACCTCGATCTTGGCGGCGGTCTTGGGGTTGACTATACGGGTGAGCACGTCGCCTCTGCAAATTCGGTAAATTATTCTCTGAGTGAATATTGTCTGAATATTATTGAGACCGTGAAAGATATGATGGATGCCCATGACCTGCCGCATCCTGTGATTGTTACGGAAAGCGGGCGCGCCTGTGTTGCGCAATCCTCAATGCTGTTATTCAACGTTCTTGAAGCAACCCATTTTGATAGCACATTAAAGGTTGATGCGGCAGATGACGACCATCCGCTTTTAACGAAAATGCTGGAGATT
>JASLVT010000256.1 GCA_030741175.1 Porticoccaceae bacterium | reverse complement strand
ACAATAAAGGGCTCTTGATCTTTGGTATCCATCGGCGCCGAGTTAGCATCGGGCAATTCCACCTTGACACCCTGCATCAGCAACGGTGCAGTGATCATAAATACAACCAACAGCACCAAAGTCACATCAATATAGGGCACTACATTAATCTCAGCGACCAATTTACGTTTAGACTTTTTATGCTTCACAACGTCTGCCTCAAGCTCGGTTAGCGCGAATGTACCTGACGATGCAGAATACTTGAAAACTCCTCAGCAAAAGTCTCGTAGTTGCCATTAATCACCTCAACCTGAGCCGCGTAGCGATTGTAGGCAATTACCGCGGGTATTGCCGCAAATAGCCCCATGGCCGTTGCGATTAATGCCTCAGAAATACCCGGCGCTACAGTAGCGAGCGTTGCCTGCTGCACCATGGCCAGCCCTCGGAACGAATTCATAATGCCCCATACGGTGCCAAACAGCCCAATATAGGGACTGACCGATGCGACACTGGCCAAAAAGGGTAAATTAGTGCTGAGCTTCTCATCCTCGCGGCTTAAGGCTACCCGCATAGCTCGATCGGTACCCTCCATAACCGCATCCGGATCTGCCTTGTCCGACTGGGCCAGACGGTTAAATTCGCGAAAACCGGCGCGGAAAACATTTTCGATACCATCGCCCGTGCCCTCCTCCTGCGCTTTCGCTGTGAGCTCATCATATAAATTATTGAGATCAATACCGGACCAAAAAGTATCCTCGAACTCACGAAATCCTCGCTGGGCAGCGCTTAGGAAAAAGCTTCGCTGAATAATCATAATCCAAGATAACAGAGAAGCCAGCAGCAGAATGCCCATAACCATCTGTACCAACACACTCGCATTGAGTATTAGCGACAATATTGAAAGGTTTTCTTCATTCACAATGTAAACTCCGAGTTCAGCCGATCTGGCTCTTTAACGTTGTAATCATTTCTTTTGGCATACCCTGCGGTCGTTTAGTCTGTGCATTGATACAGGCAACTTTGACCGAGCCCTCCACTAGTAATTCATCACCACGATAAATCTGCTGGCTCATTTCAAAACTGACCCGAGATCCCTTTATTAACACTGCGGTGACATCAATCAAATCATCGAGCACAGCGGGACTATGATATTTAACGGCCACTTCATGAACAACAAACTGCAAACCATCAAATAACGCTGGCTTGTGGAACCCAAGGCTGCGCATATATTCAGTGCGGGCTCTTTCCATATATTTAAGATAATTGGCATAAAACACAATACCACCGGTGTCCGTGTCTTCCACGTAAACACGAACTGGCAGTCGATATGCAGCAGCTGTTTTAGTCATTCAGCGCATCCATCTGTTGCTGGATGCGTGTGGGACTTTGCAACCCAAAGTGCTCATACGCTGTGCGTGTTGCCATACGCCCTCTTGAGGTTCGCATAAGATAACCCTGCTGAATCAAATAGGGTTCTAATACATCCTCTATGGTGCCGCGCTCCTCACTCAGGGCGGCGGCAAGACTGTCAACGCCTACTGGCCCGCCATCAAACTTCTCCAACAGCGTCAGCAATAATCTCCGGTCCAGATGATCAAAGCCACTCTCATCGACATTCAGCATATTGAGAGCGGCATCTGCTATATCACGATTGATACTGCCATCGCTTTTTACCTCGGCGTAATCTCGCACGCGCCGCAGGAGACGATTAGCAATGCGCGGTGTGCCTCTGGAACGGCGAGCGATTTCATTAGCACCATCTTCATTAATGCCGACACCTAGAATTGCGCCAGCACGAACAACAATACTGGTCAGATCGGCAATTGAATAAAACTCTAGTCGCTGCACGATGCCAAATCGATCGCGCAGTGGTGAAGTGAGCAAACCCGCTCTCGTGGTGGCACCAACAAGGGTAAATGGTGGCAAATCTAGCTTAATCGAGCGTGCTGCCGGCCCTTCACCGATAACAATATCCAACTGGTAATCTTCTAGAGCCGGATACAAAATTTCCTCTACCACAGGACTTAAGCGATGAATTTCGTCGATAAACAACACATCGCCCGCCTCAAGATTGGTCAGTAATGCAGCAAGATCACCCGCCTTTTCCAAAACAGGCCCTGAGGTCGTTTTAAGGTCGGCGTTCATTTCATTGGCGATAATATGCGCCAAGGTGGTTTTCCCCAGCCCTGGTGGGCCAAAAACTAAACTGTGATCTAGCGGTTCTTCACGGCGACGAGCAGCCT
>JASLVT010000255.1 GCA_030741175.1 Porticoccaceae bacterium | reverse complement strand
TTCGCAAGCGGCGTATCGCGCATGATGCCATCGCGCTCAACACCATTGAAAGGGCTAATCAAATCTTCAAAGAAGCCACTTTCATAGGCGGCCATAAGGTTTTGATGACTGTTAAACGTCAGTTGATCTTGGTCCTCGCGGCTAATGTTCCATTGTTTGACCATTAATTCGCAATGTTGCCCCATTGATAGACCGGTGCGAGGCTCGGCATTGACTGGTAGTGCCGGCAGGACAAAGCTTGGTCTGATACTGGCCAGTGCTTTTAATCGCTGACCCAGTGTTTTAGCACGGTTTAGGCTGAGTATCATATGTCGATATTTTTCATTGAGAGCGATTGGTGCATCGCTGGCGGTATCTGTCCCAGCGGCTATGCCAGACTCAATCTGACCTAGGGCGATTTTATTGGCGACAAGAATGGCAGCTTCTAGGCCAGTACCACAGGCCTGTTGAACATCGTAGGCTGGTGTTTGCAGTGATAAGCCTGAGTTTAATGTTGCCTCTCGTGCCAAATTAAAGTCACGGGAATGTTTCATTACCGCACCAGCTGCGACTTCACCCAAGCGTTCGTCTGCTAAATCAAAACGCTTCACCAACCCTTGCAGAGTGGTGCTGAGCATATCCATATTGCTGGCATGACTATAGCTAGTGTTGCTTCGAACAAAAGGGATACGATTACCGCCGATGACGGCGACTTTGCGGATAGATGTCATAGTGGTTATCTCGTTAGTTAAAATATTAGCGATGAATAATACCAGTTATCGTAAATTGGCAGGGGATAAAAGCCATTGACTAGGGCGGAAGATTAATTGTCATTTCGGCCAACCATCGTAAGTTATCTAGAGGTAGAATAAAACACCTAGCCATCACGTATTGTTTTTGGGGTAGCAACAACATGTCAGACAAATATCTAGAAATTGCCAACTCAACTTGGGGCAAAAAAATATTCACCGCTATAGGGCTTCCAGACCCAGTGCCTCTGCGTCGCGAGGATGCTCGGCAACCACATAAATTGGCTGGGCCGGTGCTAATGGGTGCGAGCCAGGGCGCACTTTTTGCCAGTTCTATTGGAGCCTCTATCGAAGCGGCGGGGGTCGAGTTGCATGATCAGTCTATGGAGGCAAAGGGTCATCTGCTGTTTGATGCCTCCGGCATCGCAAGCGCGGAGCAGAGTGCGGAGCTCTACAGCTTTTTTAATCAGCATATCAAGTCGGTTATGGACTCTGGGCGGGTGGTTATTGTTGGTCAAAAACCCAGTGCGGTTGCCGATGCAGATCGTGCAACAGTGCAACGCGGTCTGGTTGGCTTTGTAAAGTCAGTTGCCAAGGAGATTGGCCGCAAAGGGGCGACAGTCAATTTGATACTTGTCGATAGCGGAGGTGAGCAGGCCCTCGAGGCGCCGGTGCGTTTTTTACTCTCCGCAGGATCGGCGTTTATGAATGCACAGGTGCTGACGGTCGCCTCGCCTGTTGCCGCCATGGATGCCGATTGGGTTGGGCCTCTGACTGGCAAATCGGTCTTAGTCACAGGCGCCGCGCGGGGTATTGGCCTGGCTATCAGTCAGACTATGGCCAGAGATGGTGCTACGGTAATTGGTGTGGATGTGCCGCAGTCTCAGGATGATTTGGTAGCGGCGATGGACAGTATTGGTGGCCTGAGTTTGCCGTTGGATATTACAGATGCCGATGCAGCCGAAAAAATACGAGATTTTTGCTTATCCCATAGCACGACATTACATGCCGTTGTGCACAATGCTGGCGTAACCCGGGATAAGATGCTTTCAAGGATGACCGCACACCAATGGGATTTGTTGATGCAGATAAATCTCGGCGCTGTGCAGCGAATTAACAAGGCGCTATTGGAGACCGAGCTATTGGATAGCGGGGGCAAGATTGTTGGTGTTGCCTCAATTAGCGGTATTGCTGGGAATATTGGACAGACTAATTACGCTTTTTCCAAAGCGGCAATTATTGGCATGGTTGAGTCTCTTGCTGAACCCTGTGCCGCGAGGGGTATTACCATCAATGGCGTTGCACCTGGATTTATTGAGACGCAGATGACGGCAGCGATTCCTTTTGTTACGCGCCAGATGGGGCGCAGATTATCGTCCTTGGGGCAGGGGGGGCTACCCATTGATGTAGCCGAGGTGATTGGCTTTTTCGTCAGCCCGCAGGCCGCAGGTATCAACGGTAATATGGTGCGAGTGTGTGGCCAGAGCCTGTTGGGTGCCTAAAGATAGGGGAGCCA
>JASLVT010000254.1 GCA_030741175.1 Porticoccaceae bacterium | reverse complement strand
CAAGGATATTGTCGATGAGAATCACGATCATACCAATGATCAAACCGTAGTGGCTGAGCAGGAACAAAATCTCGAGGATTTCCGTGCTTTCCTGCGTAGCCTGATCATGCATGGTGCTGTGGGTACTGCACTCGGTGGTGTAACCACATTGGTTGGTGAGCCGCAGAATCTTTTAATCGCGGAACGTGCTGGCTGGGAATTTATGGAATTCTTTATGCGTATGGCACCAGTCACCATGCCGGTATTTGTCTGTGGTCTTATCACCTGTGTGCTGCTTGAGAAGTCAAAAATTCTCGGCTATGGCGCTACTTTGCCGGAGGAAGTACGCAAGATACTTCAAGAGTCTAGTGATCATGAAGACTCCAAACGCACCCAATTTGATAAAGCAGCATTGATCACCCAAACAGTGGTAGCACTTATTTTGGTTCTAGCTCTGGGCTTACATTTGGCTGAAGTAGGTTTGATTGGTCTAATGGTGATCGTGTTATTAACCGCTTTCAACGGCATTACCGAGGAGCATCGTATCGGCCATGCCTTTGAAGAGGCGCTGCCATTTACTGCTCTTTTGGTTGTATTCTTCGCTATTGTTGCAGTGATTCATGAACAGCACCTTTTTTCTCCCGTTATTACCTGGGTATTAGCGATGGATCCTGCGGTACAGCCCGGTACATTCTTCCTTGCCAATGGGTTGTTATCCGCGATCAGTGATAATGTATTTGTCGCCACCGTCTATATCAATGAGGTGAGAGCTGTATTTGATGCCGGTGATATTACTCGCGAGCACTTCGATAAATTAGTGATTGCAATTAATACGGGTACTAACCTGCCAAGTGTGGCAACGCCCAATGGTCAGGCTGCCTTCTTGTTTCTTCTGACCTCGGCACTTGCTCCGTTAATCCGCCTGTCATACATGCGTATGGTCATAATGGCACTGCCCTACACCGTCGTCTTGACTGTGGTAGGTCTGTTAGGCGTGCTCTACAACATCTAACAGGATAAAAACTAAAAAAGCCGAGTTAGTGATAACTCGGCTTTTTTTATTGAGTATCAAACGCCACAGTTAGCCTTTTTTGCGCGATGGCAAAATACCCATATATTTCGCAATAATGCCTAACATCACTTCGTCTGCACCACCACCAATAGAGGTTAAGCGGCTATCACGGTAGGCGCGTGAAACGGGATTGTCCCACATATAGCCCATACCACCCCAGTACTGTAAGCAGGCATCGCTAACTACCCGTGACAGGCGTCCCGCTTTAAGCTTGGCCATAGAGGCTTTTAAGGTCACATCCTCACCATTGATATAACCCTCAACGGCGTCATAGGTCAGTGCGCGCAGACAGGCAATATCAGTCTGCAACTCGGCCAGGCGAAAATGCACCACTTGGTTATCGAGAATTGATTGACCAAAGGCCTGTCGCTGTCGGGTGTAGTCAATGGTTTCATCAATAACATATTCCAAACTTTTAAGCGCGGCCGCCGCACCATAAATACGTTCTTCTTGAAACTGCTCCATCTGATAGCGAAAGCCGGCTCCCTCTTGCCCAATAAGGTAGCGTTGCGGCACACGCACATTATCGAAAAAAATCTGTGCGGTATCGGAGGAGCGCATGCCTAGTTTATTGAGCTTTTCCGAGAGTGAAATACCCGGTAAGTTCATCGGCACAACAATCAATGACTTATTATTGTGCAGCCCATCATCACTGGTATTTGCCAATAAACAGATGAAATCCGCTTGCGTGGAATTGGTAATCCACATTTTGGTGCCATTGATAATATAGTCATCGCCATCTTTCTTCGCAGTGGTTTTAATCGCTGACACATCTGATCCTGCATGGGGCTCTGATACCGCAATAGAGCAGACCATATCCCCTGTAATAGCTGGCACTAAGAACTCTCGGCGCAACTCATCACTGCCATGATTAGCCAATGCAGGCGTTGCCATATCTGTTTGCACACCGATGGCCATGCTCACACCGCCACTTTGGATACGACCCAGTTCTTCAGCAAATACTGTCTGATAGCTATAGTCCAACCCCATACCACCATAAGCCTCAGGCTTGGCAATACCTAACAAACCAAGATCACCCATTTTTTTAAACAATGAATGAGCGGGAAATATACCCTCTTCTTCCCATTGATCTGTATAGGGATTAATTTCTTTATCAATAAATTGGGCGACTGTGTTGCGAATCGCTTCATGTTGTTCAGTAAAAATCATAGTACTAGTCCAAACTGGCGAGCGGCCAGATT
>JASLVT010000253.1 GCA_030741175.1 Porticoccaceae bacterium | reverse complement strand
AGGGAGCGGCATCATCAAGAAATTGAGCTAAAAATATTCCTGGGCCTTTGATCGATTGCATGGGGTTATCTCTCTACTTATTCTCTGTCGGTAACTGTGGTGGTTAGGAATGTGGTTGTAGGGAAAAAGCATGCCATTTCTGATTGGACTGACTTGCTGTAACCACATTTTCAATAAAAGCCATACCGCGAACAGCCTGGTGAATGCTGGGTATATCCCCTGCTGCTTCAACCGTTCCACTGTCCTGTACTGCACGGATCTGTTCGGCAAAACTACGGTATATATTGGCAAAGGCCTCCAAATACCCTTCCGGATGCCCCGCAGGGGTGCGCATATTGGCTAGGGTTTCCGGCGCGAGAGTACCCACACCTGCGCGAATCATTTGCGTGGGTTTATCGGGAAATTTAAGCCACAGAGTATTGGGTTCCATTTGTGACCATTCCAGACTGGCTTTGTCGCCATAGACCCGCAACACCAGCCGGTTTTCCTCGCCCACGGATACTTGGCTGGCCATCAATACGCCCCGCGCACCAGACTTAAACCGCAGTAGCACTGTGCCGTCATCATCTAATTGTCGCCCCGGCACTGTTGATACAAGGTCGGCGCATATATCGCTGATTTCGTCATCACAGGTGTATTCAGCCAGATTGGCGGCATGAACGCCTATATCACCCATGCAGCAGCTGCTGCCTGCACGGGCGGGATCCAACCGCCACTCCGCCTGTTTACTGCCTTCGTCAGATTTACTCGCCAACCAGCCTTGAGAATACTCCACAACCACTTTAGTCACGGTTCCCAGTTGACCGGAGCCAATCAGGTGGCGAGCTTCCTTGATCAATGGATAGCCGGTATAAGTATGGGTCAGGCCGTACAGGCAGTTGCTTTTATCAACCAGTGTTTTTAGTTCCAGCGCTTCACGCAGGTCCAACGTCGCCGGCTTATCACTCAATACATGGAAACCAGCTTCTAGCGCCTGTTTTGCAACCGGAAAATGCATATGGTTTGGCGTAACAATAGAGACAAACTGCATTCTCTGCTCTTCAGGCAGTGCAGCTTCGGCAGCAAACATTTCTTGATAGGAGGTATAGCAGCGACCTGGCTCTATTCCCAGTTCCAGCGCACTGAGACGGGCTCGTTCCGGATCGCTGCTAAGCGCTCCGCAGACCAACTCAATCTGTCCATCCATAGCCGCCGCTGCGCGATGGATGGCACCGATAAATGCTCCGGCGCCACCGCCGACCATGCCCATACGCACTTTTTTCATCGAAATTTACCCTCAAGACTCACTGGGGACATCAACGGTCTTGTTTTATTATTTTCAAGTCATGGTAATCCAAGGGAGTGAAAAACAACTATGGGAAAATCGGTTTTCAATGCGACAAATTCGGCGTTACTTTGGTATTATTTGGTTTAAATCACCAGTTTATAGCCTATGAATAGCATAGTTGCGGCGCTGCGGCGCATTTAGAAGAGAGGCTGACAGCATGTTGATAGATCGTGCACAAAGCGACAATAAAAGGCTCGTTATCAATGAGCTACCGATTATAGAGACCCTGCAAATGTACGATTTATTGCCGGATATTCTATTCTGGGTAAAAGACGCCGCCGGCAAAGTGGTCCATGCCAATAAAAGTTTTCTGGATCATATCGGCGTCGATTCACTGGATCAGGCCATTGGCCTGACCGATTTTGATTTTGCCCCCAGGCATATCGCCAAACAGTTTATTGCTGATGATCAGCGTGTAATTCAGGGTGAGCTGGTCACCAACCGGTTGGAAATGAATGTATCAAGATCGGGGGAAATCAGCTGGTTTATCACATCAAAGCGGCCCTTGATTAACAACAGCGCGGAGATTGTCGGCTCCTATGGCACATCGCGCCATCTGGAGAAATCCTCCGTTGCCCTGAATGCCATGGAGGCACTAAAAGTGCCAGTGGCCTATGTTCGCGACAACTATATGAACAAAATAAGTCTGTCAGATCTGGCCGAGGTGTCCTGTTTATCGATCAGTGCCCTAGAGCGGCGTTTTAAGAAATTTCTCAATAAAACACCGAAGCAATATATCTGCGATGTGCGCCTTGAAAATGCACGGCGGTTTCTGGTGGAGACAACTTTACCCATTGCCCTGATTGCCGACCAATGTGGGTTTCCCGACGCCAGCTATTTTAGTCGTAAGTTTTATCGGGCGTTTTCACAGCGACCATCGGAGTTCAGAGCCAGTTACCTTAAAAGCGACTAGTGCCTTTTTACTCTG
>JASLVT010000252.1 GCA_030741175.1 Porticoccaceae bacterium | reverse complement strand
AAGCCTTGCAGGCAGTCATAACTCTGCGCGAACGTTTAGCATCCTACTTTTTGTACTGGTAGTAATGAATGCTTTTATTTTTTATATTTTCCCGATCATTAATGACAGGTGGGGCGTAAATGGCTTATTTATGTTTTACCTCTTCGAGGCTGTACCAATTTTTCTCATTCTGCCGTTACTACCTCGTTATTGTGCTGTAGAGACAGATCAAGCCGGCGTAGTGACTACAGTAGACGCCTCCATCACTCAATCAAATATACCCAACATATTACCGCGCCTATGCTTGGTTGCCGTGTTCAGCTTTTACCTTTTAGTTGGTGCTTACTGGGCATTCATTGAGCGCGCAGGTGTAGCGGCAGATCTGAGCTCAGCATTCATTTCTGGTTCCCTAACTTGGGGGCAAATATTTAGCCTCACCGGAACTCTTTTAGCCTTTTGGCTTGCCGAGCGATTTGGCCAGTCAAAACCCCTACTCTTTGCCTTGTTTGTTATGGTTGTAACCATGCTCATTTTGGCCATTAGAGTAGATACTATAACTTTTGTCTTTAGCGTATTTTCGTTTAGTTTTTTCTGGATATTTATTGATGTATTTCAGTTGGGAACACTGTCCAATATTGATCATTCCGGGCGTTATGCGGCCATGGTCCCAGCCTGTCAGGGTGCCGCACAAGCAATTGCACCAACGATGGCTGGCTTGTTGCTTTCGTACCAATTGGGATACAGCTCCGTCATGATTATGTGCGCTTTAGCCACTGCTGTCGCCCTGTATATTTATCTTTATGTCTACCGACAGCTGTTACAGGTAGCACCAGATGTGGCAGATTCGGACTAGGACGATAAGGATTAGATTGTTGGCGGGAGATTAGACCTATCCCGTCGCCAATATCATTAGGGCTGCAGTTTGTCTTTTCACAGCACTTTTTAATTCGGCTAAGGGCATTGCCTCACTAGAAATAAAATCCGTAAACATTTGGTTAACATTATTCCAGATAATTTCACCGAGTGCTTGCGCGTCTGCTGCCGGCAAGAAGGCATCCTCCTTCTGTAGGGCATGCATTACGTCAATTACCTGTCTCTTTAATTGTTTATCAACATTTTGATATTCTTGAGTAAACTTTTTATTTGAAGACGCTGTAGAGGCAGCAAGAGCCTGCCGCCAACATGACTTATTCATAAACTCCATTGGATGATCAACATACAGTTCAATCAACCGATATATAACTTCAATATCATTTTTTTTGCGCTGGGCAATAACCTTCTCACCAATCTGCTGGACATCTGCCCCCTCATCGATCAACACAGCAAGTAAGAGCCCTGTCTTGTTCTCAAAATTATTGTAGATAGTAGCCGGTGAAACATTAGACCGCTCGGCCACCATCTCTATTGCCGTTAGATCATAACCAATTGAGGAAAAAAACCGAGCGGCGTTGGCAACTATACGCTTTTGCCGATTGGCCTTGTTGGTTTGCCGAAGATTCATACGATCCTATTATCGATTGGAATGCAAAAGAGTTATCTCATCACCATCGCAAGACGTGGCTTTTTCGAATATAAACGCCAAGTGATGCCGCCTTGAGAGACGTCATCATTTTAACCTTAAAGGTTCGGGTTAAGTCAAGAAGTCCTCTTTATTGCAACCATGTTATGTCGCAATTGCAGCCTAATGATGGGTTAGATCAAAAATAAACAGATATCTGTAACTGTGGAATATCTCAGCCACAGGAGTTAATGAGAAAGCGCCTCCAAGGCTTCGGTCACTCTGCGCACTGGTACTACAGTCATACCTTTGATGGGCTGTTTGGGCGCATTGCCCGCCGGCACGATAGCCCGCGTGAACCCATGCTTTGCCGCTTCGCGCAGGCGCTCCTGACCATTAGCAACAGGACGGATCTCACCCGCTAGACCGACTTCACCAAATACCACCAAATCTTGGGGCAGTGATCTATCACGAAAACTGGAAATCACCGATAGGATTAGTGCCAAGTCAGCGCTGGTTTCCAACACTTTAACGCCACCTACCACATTGACGAAGACATCCTGATCGCCAACGGAAATACCGCCATGGCGATGCAATACCGCTAGCAACATGGACAGACGATTATGATCTAGGCCCACAGTGACACGCCGGGGATTACCCAAATGACTATCGTCAACCAACGCCTGCAATTCCACTAGTAAGGGTCGGGTGCCCTCCCAAACCACCATCACCACACTGCCTGAAGACACTTCCTCACCACGCTGGAGAAAAATTGCCGAAGGGTTGGCCACTTC
>JASLVT010000251.1 GCA_030741175.1 Porticoccaceae bacterium | reverse complement strand
TTCGAATATAGGGAATGTGTGGTTAGCTATGGATAAAGTCGTTAATAGTATTTTGCTTCTTATTATTAGTGTTCAAATAGCATGCAAGGGAAGCGATAATTTACCTCCGGTGTTCTCCGGCAAAACAGACTTCACTGTGGCTGAAGGGCAGCAACTGAACGTCGATTTGAATTTTGTGGACCCTGAAGGAGACCAAGTCAAGCTGTCTTTGGGGGGAGGAGCAGATCAACATCACTTCGCCATGACCGCTTCAGACGGTCTGATATTTGTTAACTTTCCTGATTTTGAATTTCCCAGCGATGCCAATACCGACAATAACTATGAACTTACTATTGCCGCGTCCGATGGTATCAACCAGACATTACAGCCAATACGCATCGAGGTAATCAATCTCAAACTGACGGTGGCGGTTGATAATAGCCTCGTATTTATCGATACCGGCGAGTTTGCTTCCTATGACCATTATATGGACAACGCTGTTGCGCTTGATGCTAACGAGTTGTTTACATTAGATGGTCTTGAGAATAATAGTATTGTTGTTTCTGTGGGGGGTACCGATAAGGTTAGCGGTAATGATTTGGGCAATTTGGTGCTTGCAGGCTATGGTCGAGTCCATGACGATTTTAATATCACACCGCTGAGTACAATACTGGTTAATCTCGAATCACTTAATGATTCGGATTTACAGCAGTTATTGGTGGCATTTGGTGTGGGTGCTGAACTGTCAATTGAGGATATAGTCACCTTGGATCCATGGGGTTCGGTCCAGCGTGGAGACAATAGCGCCGACTTATTGTTGCGCACTAATCAGCAATTACTCAACCTGATGCTGACCCTCGGTAATCTGGGCAATCAAGATACGATAGCGGGGGCAGCTGGTAACAACAGGGCACTTGCCGCTGCATTATTCAGCTATATGGAGAGTGCCGATGGACAGAGTATAAATCTAGGCAATGCACAAACTCTTAACAGTATCATTGCAACGGTGGCTAGCGAGCTAGATTATGATTTAGCACGAGATGCGGAGGCAATTGCCGCTGTATCCTCCCGATTGGCGCTGATCAACACTGCACTGCAAGATCAGACGATTAATCCCATTGGCGAAGATGCGGCCATGATTATCAGTGCCGCTCAAGTTGTGTTACAGGATGCAGTCCAGCAGTTGAGTGCAGTTGAAGGCGGCATTAGCACGGAGCAATTTGAAGAGCAGACCTCTGTGTACAGTCTTTTCAACAGGCTATCAGGCATAGAATCTATCGCGTTAGACTCGGATAACCAGCATACAGGTGCGTCCTCATCCGGTAATAACAGGTTAGAAACAGCGCAGTCGGTTGCTAATCCGGTGACCTTATCGGGCCATGTCAATTCAGTCGGAGAGGCCGAGGCGGGCACCTCTACAACCACCGCTGATATACAGGATATATTTCGAATAGAGGCGTCTGGCGGGGAAGTGGTTAATCTGATTATGCCAGCCTCATACCCCGCAGATTTAGATCTATATATCTATGATGGGTCGCAGAATCTGATCGATTACTCTATTGGTGATGGTCGATTTGAAAGCGTCAAGCTTCCGGCTGATGCTGGCGTCTACTATATTGATATCAGGACCCATGAGACTGGTGCGTCGACTTACGAGCTGACCATTGGCCACAATGAACAGTTAGCCACCACTGGATTGTCTGCAACAGAGTCAACGTTTGTGATCGGGCAGATGATTGTGCAGCAGCCGAGCGAAGAAACAGAGATCATTGTGGAGGGTTTTGTTATATCCCAGCAGTGGCGTTCGGGTTCTGCTGTTACCTCTCTGTATGTCAATCAGAATGCCGCTAATGATGCCAGCGGCGCCAATGACGCCAGTGCCATACTGGCGCTAAAGGCCGATACATTACGCACGATCAAAACCGCCAATAGAAACAGCATAGTGAACTATGCTGAGCCTAATTTTATCCGTCAGCATATTGCCAATCCTTTTACCCAGTGGTTTGAAAAGCGCTTTAATTCACCTGTGACATTGTCTGAGACGTCAGGCGCAGCGCAGTCTGATGCTGTTACCGTTGCTGTGATCGATACGGGGATTTGGGAGGAGCATTCAGATCTGGAGGTGGTTATTCTGGATGAGCAGTATGACTTTGTTTCCGATATTCGCAATGCAGGTGATGGTGATGGCATTGATCAAACTGCCACCGACCCCGGAGATGGTCGCGACAACATTAACTGCCAAGATAGCAATAGCGCCATATCGAGCTTTCATGGTACGCAAGTGGCGGGGGTTATTGGT
>JASLVT010000250.1 GCA_030741175.1 Porticoccaceae bacterium | reverse complement strand
CCTGTAACTACAAAGCAAGACAATTTGGTGTTCGCTCGGCGATGCCTACGGGGCAGGCACTAAAGCTCTGTCCTGATTTAGTGGTTATTCCCGGGACTATGGCCAAATATCGTGAGGCCGCCTTACAAATACGCCAAATATATTATCGTTACACCGACAAGGTAGAGCCGCTGTCTCTCGATGAGGCTTATCTGGATGTTACCGACTGTGATCAATGTCAGGGTAGTGCGACATTGATTGCACAACAGATCCGTGCGCAGATCGCAGAGGAGGTTGGTGTCACTGCCTCCGCAGGCATAGCGCCAAATAAATTTCTCGCTAAGGTTGCGAGTGATCTCAATAAGCCGAATGGTCAGTTTGTGATTAGCCCAGAGGATGTCGAAGGCTTTGTACAAAAGCTAGAGGTAAAGCGTATCTTTGGTGTGGGAAAAGTCACTAATGAAAAATTGCGTCGTTTGGGCATTATTACCTGTGGTGATCTCCAGCAACGCGACTTAATAGAACTAGTAGACAAGTTCGGTGTCTTTGGTAAACGGTTGCATGATTTGAGCTTTGGTCGCGACTACCGTGAAGTTAACAGCAATAGCAGGCGTAAATCTCTCAGTGTTGAGCATACCTACTCTGATGATCTTCGTGATCAAGCCGCATGTCTGGCGAAGCTTGCGGATTTGTTAATTGAGTTGCGTAGTCGGCTACGCAGTGTTGACAGCGATTATTTGGTGACAAAACAGTTTGTTAAAATGAAGTTTAATGATTTCACTACAACTACGGTAGAGCGACAGATGGTAACGGGATTACCATTGGAAAGTTTTGAAGTGCTGTGCCAGCAGGCATGGGTACGAGGCAACCGACCGGTCCGTTTAATGGGTTTAGGCGTACGATTTATTGATACTAGTGAGCAGGGCAAGGCAAGGCAGTTAGAGCTGTTTCCCTAACGAGTCCATGGCCATACAAGCTCTTGTGCTTATATGTTTAGTCAGTTGGATAATATGTAGGTAGATTAGGTTGATCAAAGCATCTAAACAATCATTGCGTCGAGAACTTCGCCGAAAAACGGAGGAGTTTTTGTCTCGCGGTGGTGAGATCAAGAAGCACAGTGCCGGTGAAACCGGTGAGCCGGCAGATAAACCGAGATCAAAAGCCGTTTTTGTCAGTGGTGAGCCGCGCCAGTCTCGAACCTATGTCAACGATGTAGTGTCTGCTCTAGATAGCCGGAAAAAAAAGAAAAAGTCGCACGCCATTAAGAAAACGACTAAAAGACCAGCAAAAAAAATTATTTACGATGATTTCGGTGAACCACTTCGCGAGGTGTGGGTAGAGGACTAACCCACGTCCTCGCCGCGTGCTTGTTTGTCCGCATGATAGCTTGAGCGCACCAAGGGTCCACAAGCGGCCTGTGTAAAACCGATGCTCTCGGCGTAGGCTGTGTATTCGGCAAATTCATCAGGGTGCACAAAGCGCTCCACTGGCAAATGATTAACCGAGGGTTGTAGATACTGCCCAACGGTTAACATATCAACATCATGTTCACGCAGATCATCGAGCGTTCTCAATAGCTCATCCTTGCTTTCACCCAGTCCCACCATCAGCCCTGACTTTGTTGGCACATCTGGATTGAGCGCTTTGTACTCTTTTAACAGCTTTAATGACCATTGATAGTTTGCGCCGGGACGAGCCTCTCGATAAAGCCGTGGTATGGTCTCCATATTATGATTAAACACATCAGGGGGAGTGGCCGTAAGGATTTCCAATGCCGGAGCCATACGCCCACGAAAGTCTGGCACCAAAATCTCGACTTTTAGATTGGGCGATAATAGGCGTGCTTCGCGGATACAGTCAGCAAAGTGCTGTGCGCCGCCATCGCGCAGGTCATCGCGATCAACCGAAGTAATCACCACATATTTAAGGCTCATCTCTTGAATAGCTTTGGCCAAATTTGCTGGCTCTGCGCTGTCCAATGGATTGGGTTTGCCATGACCAACATCGCAGAAAGGGCAGCGTCTTGTACAAATTTCACCCATAATCATAAATGTGGCGGTGCCATGACTAAAGCACTCATGCAGATTGGGACAAGCGGCTTCCTCACAGACCGTCGCCATTTTATGGTTGCGCAAAATATCTTTAACTTCTTGCACCTTGGGTGATGCAGATAAACGGATACGCATCCACTCCGGTTTGCGCTGAATACTGTCAGTAGGGATCACCTTAACTGGTATACGTTCTACCTTATCGGCACTGCGCAGCTTTTCACCCTGCTGGAGGCGACGTGTACGCTTTGGTGGTGAGACT
>JASLVT010000024.1 GCA_030741175.1 Porticoccaceae bacterium | reverse complement strand
CTAGTGCCAGCCTTCTCCAGTTGATGACGCAGATGCCGTGGATTGCAGTTTAGTCGTGCGGCGACATTTTCGAGGCTGGTTTCACCACTCTCGAGAAGACTGGCGAGCTGACTACGCACGTCCAGAATCAGGTCTTGCTGCTGCAGCATGACCATATGTTGATCTGCAGCCTGCATATGTAAATTTAATAACTCAGGTTCTGCATGGAGTGATCTATGATTGAGCAGAGAGGCTGGGAAAAACAGCTGAAAAGAGGGTGCATTAAACTCTATCGGACATTGAAATACGCGTTGATATTCTGCCTCATCGGTGTTCGGTGCATGATTAAAAACGATTTTATCTGGCGTAAAGGCGCCATCGGTGACTGACTGAAAGCAGCGAATGAGTCCCAGCACCATGGCTTCGGCGAGATGCGAGGTGGCGTACTGATGGCCAGAGAAGTAGCTAGTTATGCAGGGTGTTGGATGTTCCTGAAATTGGCCATGGAGTGCATCGCTGATAAGCCGTTGATACTTGATTACGCGTCGTAAACCGTCACCAAAAGTGGCACTACTAAGAAACAGGTACTCCAATATCTGGCCTTTATACACGGGCATTTTTTCGCCTAAATGAAGACCTATGCAGCTGTCGCCGCTGAGCTCTACAGCTGCCTGCCAAAATTTGGGTTGAGCGCTAAATCGGGTGCGCAAATTAGCTTGATAAAGCTGTGACGGATCTAGGCCAGAACGCCGCAGAACCTCATCGGCATCGACACCGAGGTTGAGTAACCCTTGGTAGGCCAAGCGCACTAAAGTGCCAGAATCTGTGAGCGCTGTCATATTAAGATAGAGACTCAGTGAAAAGTGATTATCATACACAATTGACCGAAATGACAAAATGATGTTTTTTTATTGCCAATGAATAACCGAGAGATATTATCCACCATGACATCCATGAAGCCTTCGAATAAAGTAAATACGCAGTCTACTGAGTCTGGCGAGGTAGCTCCTCAGCAGCAATCACCCAGTATTCCAGCGTTGATGGGAAAAGCGGTGTTTAAATCAGGCCAGTATCGCGTTGGCGACACATTACCTGAGCTGTGCGCGCAATCAACAGGACTCCGTATAAACCAAGAACATCTGCACGCTTATCAGCAAGTCTGTGGTTTTGAGCAGGGACAAAAGGTGCCGGGCACTTACCTGCATATGCTAGCGTTTCCGCTGTTTCTCAATATCTTAGTCCAGCAAGAGTTTCCCATGAGAGCTATGGGTCAGGTTCATTTGCGCAATAAGATTTCGGTCTTGCAACCCTTTGATTCTTCTCAACCCTTGAATATGAATGCCAAGATTAGTCGCAGCAGTGTCACCTCCAAGGGGTTGGAATGGGATATTGATGTGCAGGTGGAAATTGAAAAACAGCTAGTGTGGACTAGTGAATCAACGTTTTTACATCGCTGCAAAACCGACGTGGAGCGCTCGCAGCCAAAGGTAGTGAAAAAATATGGCAAGCCACAGCAATGGTCCGCTGAGTCGAATCTAGGTCGGCGCTATGCAAGAGTCTCCGGTGACTACAATCCTATTCATCTGACCGATCTTACGGCCAAGCTTTTTGGCTTCAAGCAGGCTATTGCTCATGGTATGTGGAGTAAGGCCAAATGTTTGGCAACAATGGATAAACATCTGCCCGACTATGGGTATTCAGTTGCTGTAGATTTTCATAGGCCGCTGTTTTTGCCCTCACAAGTACAGTTTTACACAGGAATTCGTCAGGGACAGAGACGCTTTTCGCTTTTTGATATAGGTGGCGATCAAGCTCACCTAGACGGTGTTATTACTTAGGAAAATACAATGTCAGATTTTAAAGTGCCACTGCAAGACTATTTGTTTTTGTTCAACGATGTCCTCGATATGCAGGCCAACTATCAGAATGTTAAGGGTGGCGAAGAGGCTACGCCAGATATGCTAGAGGCGATTTTCACTGAAGCGGCGAAATTTAGTGATGTTGAATTGGCACCCCTTTACCAAAGTGGTGATGTTGGCTGTACCTGGGATGATGGTGTTGTAACCACGCCGGCGGGGTTTAAAGAGGCCTACGCAAAATATATCGAGGCCGGTTGGACTTCACTCAGCGGTAGCCCAGAAATGGGTGGTCAGGGGTTGCCCTCTTCGATCAGTAGTGCCATCAATGAAATGATCACTTCGGCCAATTGGGCTTGGGCTATGTATCCCGGTCTCAGCGAGGGTGCTATTGCCACATTGGAAGATCATGGGACAGATGAGCAGAAGCAAACCTATTTGACCAAGCTTATTGGTGGTTCCTGGAGCGGAACCATGTGTCTGACCGAACCCCATTGTGGAACTGATCTCGGACAGATGAAAACTAAAGCGGTGCCCAATGATGATGGCAGCTATAAAATCAATGGCACCAAAATCTTTATTAGTGCTGGTGAGCATGATCTGACCGAAAATATTGTCCATATTGTGTTGGCCAAATTACCCGATGCGCCGTCAGGCACTAAGGGTATCTCACTATTTATTATCCCCAAATTCCTGCCGGCAGAAGATGGCTCAGTGGGGGAGCGCAATGGCGTGAGATGTGGCTCCATCGAGCACAAGATGGGTATTCATGGCAATGGCACCGCTGTTCTGAATTTCGATGATGCCACCGGGTTTCTTATTGGTGAGCCCCATGATGGCCTAAGCGCAATGTTCACCTATATGAATGTGGCGCGCATTGGCACCGCTAGTCAGGGATCAGCTGCCGCAGAGCGCTCCTATCAGGGGGCGTCAAAGTATGCTCGTGAGCGTTTAGCGATGCGCTCGCTGTCTGGGGTCAAAAATCCAGATGGGCCAGCGGACCCTATTGTATCGCACCCTGATGTGCGACGGATGCTACTTACGCAGCGCGCTATTGCTGAGGGTGGGCGTGCTATGGTCACCTATGCTAGCCAATTTGCCGACCTTTATGTGGGTGGTAAAACACAGCAGGCTCGAGAGGAGGCCGAGCAACGTCTAGGGTTCTGTACGCCGATTCTCAAAGGTTTTATTACCGAGCAGGGCGTCATTGCGGCTAACCATGGTGTTCAGGTTTTTGGCGGCCATGGCTATATCAAAGAGTGGGGCATGGAGCAGATTTTACGCGATAGTCGGATTGCCACATTGTATGAGGGCACTACTGGTATTCAGGCGTTAGATCTCGTTGGTCGCAAGGTGCTGCTGGATCGATTCAAGCAATTGAAACTCTTTACCGGTGATATGTTGTCTTTTGCGGCCCAGTCTTTAGTCTGGCGCAAAGGCAATAAGGCCGATCGCAAGCAAGCTTGGACTATAACCAAACTGGCATTGAAATGGCGCTTTTTGGGTTACCGACTGGCTATGCAAGGTAAGAAAAACCCCGATGCCGTAGGAGCTGGCTCTGTCGACTTTTTGATGTTTTCTGGCTATGCCTTTATGGCCTTTATGTGGGCCAAGATGAGCACCGTTGCACGTGCGCAATTAAAGAGTGGGGAGGGCGATAAAAAGTTCTTAGAAGAAAAGCTTCATACGGCGGCCTTTTTCTTTGAGCGTCTGTTACCACAGGCAGATGTGCATGCAAAAACTATCGGTGCCGATTTGGGATCACTGATGGCTATGCCAGTCGATTATTTTGATGCTTCTTAGATTATCTGTTTAACCCTGGTAAAGAGCCTCAGATGTTTTGGGGCTTTTTATTTTCTGCAAACTGTCAGTGGCTTTGCTACAGTGCTAGCCATTGTTTTAGTAAAACTATAAGTAAGGGGATCTTGTGGAATTTAATCAGGTGGTGCGCGCGAGACATTCTTTTCGTGGTTTTTTGCCTCGACAGGTTGATGAGGAAACGCTCAAGTCGGTTTTTGAAACGGCGTCTTGGGCGCCCTCCAATTGCAATGTACAGCCTTGGCATGTCCATGTTTTGTCAGGTGCTGCTTGCGATCGTATGCGTGAGAAGATGGTTGCCAGAGCCTCGGTTGATTCAGCGGGGAATCCTGATTTTCCCTGGCAGGGAAAGTTTACTGGAGACTACAAATCGCGTCAGATATGTTCGGCTCTCGGGCTATGGGAGCATCAAGGTGTTACCAGAGATGATCGCGAGAAACGGGCTTGGTCCTGGATGCGCAACTTCCAGTTCTTTGATGCGCCACATATCGCCTTTATTTTCCTCACCGATGAATTCCCCGAATTGGTCCGCCTTGCGGGCGATGTAGGTATGTATTCCCAGACCTTGATGCTGGCTATGGCTGATGCTGGTATCGGTTCCTGCCCGCAGACATCGGTAAGTTGTTTTCCCGATCTGGTGCGCGAGGAATTGGGCATTGATAACCACTACAAGTTATTGCTGGGGCTGTCTTTTGGCTATGTGGATGAGTCTGATACTGCCAACAATCTTCGCACTGAGCGCGACCCACTGGAAAGCACAACGACGTTTTATTCGTGATCTTATGCCCTGATATCGATCAGTTCCCATGATCAGGATAATTTATCCGAAAGTCTGAAATATACCGATAAAGCTGGTGGCCAGTAGTACCCAACCCAAGAGGCGATAGAAGCGCCGACTGTCACGTTGTAGCAGTTGGTGGTGGAGTTTATGGCCAATAAAGTGACCTAGCGCGGCAAACGGCAGCAGTATCAATGCATTCATCAACTGTATGTCCACGTCGGCAATCACAAAGGCAGTTAGTTTTATACCTACAAGCACCCACCACAGCACAAATAATGTATTGCGAAACTCGTGGGGTTTGATATGTCGCATAGCGACGGCTATCACCAGTGGGCCACCGATCAGAGATGTGCCGCTTATGTAGGCGGCTACGACAAGCAACAGCACATCCACCTTGCGGCTATGACTCTGCATTGGTTTGCCGACGATATAGCTGATTGAATAGCCGGCGATCAGCAGATAGATAACAGTATTCATTAGCACTGTGGGTAGCATTAATAGACCAATAACGCCTGCTAGTTTAGGGATAAGCATAATCAGCAGCGCATAGCGCACAAAGGCCCAATTAACCGTAGGACTGTTATCGGAGTGGTTTTGTTTACGCTCAGATTGCACCACTGTTAAACCAGCAAAGAACAGCAAATGGAGAGAGATGATTGGGAGAAAAAATACCGGATCATCATGAATTAGCAATAAAAATGGTAGGGTGAATAAGGCGCCACCAAAACCTAAGCCAGAGCGTACAAAGCCACTCCAGATAAAAACCAGTCCGGTAAGAGCAATTTGGATCCAACTAAAATCAGTCATAGAGTCGTAAAGCTAGCGATTATTTGCTTGCGACCACAAAGGTAAACCAGAGGTTTATCGTCGCCGTAGGTGGTATTGAGGAGTGCGTGACTATAATCTCTCGAGTTATAGTAGACTGTCGTGACCTGATTGATCGACACATGCATTGTTGAGATCCGAATCCATCTTGATAGGAAAGAGTGTTCGCCACAGAGTGGCGGCAAAAAAACAGCCGACATACTACAGTAAATAAATTCCTAGGAACAAAAAATGTCATCTGATAATGAGTCTAATCCAAGCGTGGAAGTTGAGGACCAGTTTAGCGCGCTGATGGGAGATGATGTTGAGCCGCTGGGTCGCAAAGGCGCCAATTATATAACCAAGCCGTCGAAATTGACGCCTGGTGTATTGGAGCGGCGCAAAGCGGCGCAGCAGGAACGCACAGTTGATAATAACTTTCTCGATCCGGCAACGGTTATCCAACCGGTTGATCCCTATGATTATTTGGCATTTTCGCGTCCCGGCGTGCAGCACGGTGTGTATAAAAATTTGCGGCAGGGAAAATATGATATTCAGTCCCGTCTTGATCTGCATCGCCATACCGTCGAGCAGGCGCGGGTGGCACTGCATAGCTTTATAATCGATTGCCAAACCCATGGCGTGCGCTGTGCGCTCGTTACTCATGGCAAAGGAGAGGGGCGGGAGCAACCGGCTAAGTTAAAAAGCTGTGTCAATCATTGGTTGCGCCAATTTGATCAAGTGCTTGCCTTTCATAGCGCACAAAAGCAGCATGGTGGTGCGGGCTCGACCTATATCCTGATTAAGAAAAATAGCACAGCGCGACTGAATACCAGCGAAAAACTCGCACAGGCAAGAAACCGAAAATCCTAGCGTTAAATTTGATCTCCTTATCAGTCATTGTCGTAAACCCTTGATAATAACTATGGGGTTAAGCCATTTTGGCCTTACTGACTGAGATCTATCTCGATTTTGTGGCGCTTCTGCCTACATTGGTGGATGCGTTAATACCTATTTCGACTATTTCTATACTAACTTGGCTACTCAGTCTCTACATGGATAGAGTCAGTATCGCCAGTTATAGCGCACCGCTGATGATTCTGGCTGCTGTGATTGCGTTTGCGCAAACCACTGGGGTTGCTAGTCCCGTTAATATAGTGCTGGTGCTTATGGTCGGAATCTGGGCGCTGCGGCTGTCTCTGTTTTTGATTGTGCGCGATCGCAATCAGCCAGAAGATCGGCGCTATCGTATGTTGCGCCGTCGCTTCGCACCGCATTTCGCGCTTAAAAGTAGCTATCTGGTGTTTTTGCCTATGGCTATTGGTACCTGGCTATTAAGTTCACTATTTGCTCTGGTTTTGACAGCTAGTGCTGACAATCTGTCTGTTGTGCACTGGACTTATTTCCACACAGTCTCAGTGGCTCTGTGGTCAGCTGGTCTTCTGATTGAAGTTATCGCCGACAAACAACTGTATGATTTTAATCGCCAAGTGGTTCGCCAACAGTACACCCTAGACAAAGGTTTGTGGCGTCTTTCGCGGCATCCGAATTATTTTGGTGAGTGTGTAATATGGTGGTCTTGGTTTGTCTTTGCTATCCCCTCTAGTAGTGCCCTGATCCTCTTGGCACCAATGCTGGTCACCTGGTTACTGCTAAGGGGTACAGGGAGTAGATTAATGGAGCAGGATATCAGCCAACGTCGGCCCGATTATGCGGCTTATCAGAACAGTACCAGTGCATTCTTACCCACACCGCCTGCTGAGGTGGTCAATCGAGGTCTTTATGATTAAGCAGATTCTATTGGTGGGATCGTTATTTTGGTTAAGTGGGTTATCTATTGCCAACCCACCTATGCAAACGGTGGACTTTGTCGATCTACCGCGCTTTATGGGCGACTGGTATGTGGTTGCCAATATTCCTACAAGGCTAGAGAAAGGTGCCCATAATCCGATTGAGAGCTATCGCCTAGATACTGATGGCACTATTGCTACAACCTTTAGCTTTAACGCTGGATCATTCGATGGAGAGGAAAAAATATACTATCCCCGTGGCTTTGTCAGAGATAAAACTACCAATGCTCGCTGGGGTATGCAGTTTATTTGGCCGATTAAAGCGGATTTCAGAGTGGTGTATTTGGATCCTGACTATCAATATACCGTTATCGGTCGCAAAGCGCGTGATTACGTTTGGATAATGGCGCGAAGTCCAGATATCGATGAGCAAAAATATCAGGAGCTAATCGACTTTGCCGTTTCAATCGGTTACCCCGCCGATAAGATAGAGAGAGCACCGCACGAGATAGTGCCGCAATCTGAATCTTAATCGGCGAGGCCTTTGAGCACTTGGTAGATCCCGGTGACGAGTTGCCTTAGCTCCTCATCTGTGCTGATAAAGGGTGGCATCACATACACCAATTTACCGAAAGGCCTAACCCAAACGCCGGCGGCGACAAATTGCTTTTGAATTGCGCCGACATCAACGGGCTCCTTCATCTCAATGACCCCGATAGCACCGAGCGCGCGCACATCGGCAACTGTGGGTAAATCAGCGAAAGGTTCTAACTCTGACTTTAGAGTGGCTTCAATACGTTGAATATTCTGCTGCCAGTTACTGCTCAGCAGCAATTCAATACTGGCGTTGGCAACGGCACAGGCCAGAGGATTGCCCATAAATGTAGGGCCATGCATAAAGCAACCTGCTTCTCCCTCACAGATACCGGTACTCACTGCCTCGCTACATAGAGTGGCGGCCAATGTCATATAGCCACCGGTAATCGCTTTACCTAGGCACATGATGTCTGGGGTGATGTCAGCCCATTCACAGGCAAATAGTTTTCCCGTGCGACCAAAGCCGGTAGCTATTTCATCCGCGATCAGAAGTACATCATATTGATCACAGAGCTCGCGTACGCGTCGCAGATAGTCGGGAGAGTAGAAACGCATACCGCCGGCACCCTGCACAATCGGCTCTAAAATTACTGCGGCAAGTTGTTGATGTTGATGGCGAATGATATCGGTAAACTCGGCAATATCATTTTCATTCCAGTCGCCATCAAAGGCGGTTTGAGGTGCTGGCGCAAAAAAATGTTGCTGCATGACTTTATCGAACAGATGATGCATGCCATTGACTGGATCACAGACAGACATGGCGGCAAAAGTGTCACCATGGTAGCCATTGCGTAGACTGAGTAATTTATTTTTCTGCGGTTGACCTTTGGAGAGCCAGTACTGAAAGGCCATTTTAATCGCGACCTCTACAGCCACCGAACCACTGTCGGCGAGAAATACCTTATCTAGCCCATCCGGAGTGATTTGTATCAGCCTTTCACAGAGATCGACAGCGGGGGCGTGGGTAATACCGCCAAACATCACATGACTCACTTTATCGATCTGGTCTTTTGCTGCCCGATTGAGCACAGGGTGGTTGTAGCCGTGAATTGTGCACCACCAGGATGACATGCCGTCAACAAGTACTGTGCCATCGGCAAGATGGAGCAAAACACCCTCGGCTGAGACGACTTCGTATGCGGGGATAGGATCCGTCAGTGATGAGTAGGGGTGCCAGACAAATTGCTGATCTTTGGTAAGAATCGATGATCGCTCGGACATAATTTCTTGGGTCGAGTTCAATGTAACAGAGCTCCGCAGAGGTTGGTTTGAAAACTTGTGATGCTGTGGTTAATACGGAGCGCAAGGTTACCGGACTCTGGGGCGCAAGGCTATGATTGCGGCGACTAATTAATACAATTTTTAACTAATTTTTATCATCGAAACAAACACTGAAGGCTACTCTGATAGCTACTGAAAATCACCGCAGGAATGTAACGGGATAAAAGCAAACGGTTCCCTTGGTCAAAGTCCGCCCGTGCAATTACAATAGGCGCCTTTTTTCAGCGGGCACTATTTTTATGTCTATTCGCAAAAATCAGCTTGAGGCCAACAAGCTTCAGAAACGGTTGCGGCGCAATGTCGGCAATGCCATTGCAGATTACAATATGATCGAGGAGGGCGACCGCGTGATGGTATGTCTTTCTGGTGGCAAGGACTCCTATGCCATGTTGGATATTTTGATGAGCCTGCAAAAGAATGCGCCGATCGATTTTGATTTAGTGGCAGTCAATTTAGACCAGAAGCAACCGGGCTTTCCCGAAGAGGTGTTGCCTGCCTATCTCGATACTCTGGATATTGAGTATCATATTCTAGAGAAAGACACCTACAGCATTGTCACCAGCAGAATTCCTGAAGGCAAGACATACTGCAGCCTGTGCTCAAGGTTGCGGCGTGGAACATTGTATGGATTTGCCGAGCAAATAGGCGCCACCAAGGTCGCATTGGGGCATCATCGGGATGATATTGTTGAGACATTATTTTTAAATATGTTCCATCAGGGCCAACTAAAAGCTATGCCGCCCAAGCTACTGTCCGACGATAAGAAGAATATACTTATCCGGCCACTGGCCTATTGCCGTGAGACAGATTTGATTGCACTGGCAGAACTCAAGAAGTTTCCTATAATTCCATGTAATCTTTGCGGCTCGCAAGATGGATTGCAACGTAAGGTTGTGAAAGAGATGTTGTTGCAGTGGGAGAGACAATTTCCCGGCCGCATCGATACCATTTTCGGAGCCATAAAAAATGTGTCGCCATCGCAATTGGCCGATACTGATCTATTTGACTTTGCCGCTTTAGCGCTCGATAGGCAGGATGTATCAACGGATGATGGAGAGGTTGAAAGCCATATACGCGCGATCAATTTGTAAACGCTAAACGAGGTGTAGCCCATGTCACAGCTTTCATTCCCCACAACTGTCGCGTTTTTAATCTATATCAGCATCGTGCTGGGTATCGGTTTTTACGCTTATATGCGAACTAAGAGTGCGACAGACTATTTTCTCGGTGGTCGTCAGCTGTCGCCAGCGGTGTCCGCGATTAGTGCAGGGGCTTCTGATATGAGTGGCTGGGTGCTGTTGGGTTTACCTGGCTATGCTTACTTAGCAGGTTTAGAGGCAGTGTGGATCTCCATCGGTCTGACTATTGGTGTGGCAGCCAATTGGTTTTTGATGGCTAAGCGGCTGCGGATATACAGTGCGCAGTTGGATGATGCGGTGACATTGCCGGCCTATTTGCAACGTCGCTTTGCTGATGACACGCCCTGGCTTAAATCGATAGCCTCGATCAGTATTTTGCTGTTTTTTCTATTTTATGTGAGCTCTGGTTTGATTGCGGGCGGCAAATTGTTCAATGAAGTCTTTGGTTTTGACTATCAGTGGGCCGTTTTAACCAGTGTGATATTAATTCTTGTCTACACATTATTTGGTGGCTTTTTAGCAGT
The DNA here is from genome assembly GCA_030741175.1 of Porticoccaceae bacterium. GTDB lineage: Bacteria > Pseudomonadota > Gammaproteobacteria > Pseudomonadales > Porticoccaceae > HTCC2207. The sequence goes on along the minus strand of JASLVT010000024.1, from coordinate 646 downwards.
GTCTTGGACTGATGTCTTTCAAGGCTTGTTAATGTTACTGGCACTGGTTGCTGTGCCGGTGCTGGTGATCTCCCAAGCCGGTGGTGTTACTGAGATGGCAACACAGATTAACCAGCAGAATTCGCAGTTTTTAAACCCATTTACCGCAGCTAACGGTCAGTCATTGGGTTGGATGATGATTATCAGCGCCATGGGTTGGGGATTAGGTTACTTTGGCCAGCCACACATACTGGCGCGGTTTAAGGCGATCCGTTCTGCACAGGATACTGGCCAAGCAGCAATCATCGCGGTGATTTGGGCGCTACTATGTTACTTCCTTGCAATTGCAGTGGGTCTGAGCGGTGTGGCGTTTTTACCCGAGTTACTGGTGGATTCGGAAAAGGTATTTATCGCCCTAACCAAGGTGATCTTTCATCCGTTGGTGGCGGGTATTTTGTTGGCGGCGATTTTGGCGGCGATTATGAGCACTATCGATTCTCAATTATTGGTTTGTTCGGCCTCGCTGGCAGAGGATCTCTATCCACAGCTAACTAAGCAAACCTTAACAGTGGATCAGCGCTTACAGATTGGTCGTATCGCAGTAGTAATTTTGGCTCTGTTGGCGACATTATTGGCAATGAACCCTGATAGCAAGGTACTCGATGTT
>JASLVT010000249.1 GCA_030741175.1 Porticoccaceae bacterium | reverse complement strand
TGATGCTGTCGCCATTTTCGCTCTCATTTTCCTCTTTATCTCGTGCAATAACCTGAGCCAGTTGTGCGAGAAGAAATTGCACATTTTCCCAGCGTTTTTGTGCGATATGATCATTGCTAGCATTTTGTTGTAGCCAGCCTTGGTAATCGGTATCGTCAAGCATTTCATTAATTGCGCTCATTGGGTTATTGCTATAGAGATTTCTGTTAACGTTTTGTATCCAGTGTTTAAAACGTTTTAGTCGCTCTATATTACTCGCGGGCATACTGGCATTCAGACCAATCTGATCAATCGCATCAAAGAGTGAAAGATTGTTTTGGTTGGCATATTCACCGAGTTTTTCCAAGGTGGTTGGGCCAATTTGGCGTCTTGGAGTATTAATAATCCGTAGTAAAGCGTTGTCATCAGAGCTATTTATTATCAGGCGCAGATAAGCCATCACATCTTTGATTTCTGTTTTGGCATAGAAAGACTGTCCACCAGTTATTTCGTAGGGAATATTTTGCGACTGCAGTTTTATTTCGACTAATTTGGCTTGATAGTTACCTCGATAGAGGACAGCAAAGTCACTGTATTTACAACGGCGTTTGAGACGCATATCGATGATTTCATTGACTACCCGTTCGCACTCGGACTCTTCATTTTCGCTACTAATATATCGCAATGGATCGCCAGGCCCCAGCTCGCTCCAAAGTGCTTTATTTATAATATGTGGGTTGTTATCAATCAATGTATTAGCAGCTTTTAGGATGCGACTTGTTGAGCGATAGTTTTGCTCTAGCTTAATAATATTGAGGGCAGGGAAATCGTCCTGCAGTTGCATAAGATTCTCTGGTCTGGCGCCGCGCCAGGCGTAGATGGACTGGTCGTCATCGCCTACTACTGTCAATGCTTGTTTTTCATTGACAAGGATTTTAACGAGTTCATATTGGGCGAGATTGGTGTCTTGATATTCATCCACCAGCAGGTAGCGAATACGCTTTTTCCATTTAGCCAAGAGGTCAGGCTGTTGCCGGAATAACATCACGGGAATCATAATCAGGTCGTCAAAGTCGACGGCGTTATAGGCTTTTAATGCGCGTTGATAGCGATCGTATAGCAGCGCTATAGCCTGCTCACCTGTGCTATTAGCGGCACTGATGGCATGACTCGGCTGTAGAAGTGAATTTTTCCAACTGGAAATGGTGCTCTGAGCGGTATCGATCAGTTTCTCATCCAGTTCAGTATGGCGCACCAGCAATTCTTTCATCAGCTTGCGACAGTCTTCTTGATCAAGAATAGAGAAGCCGGGTCTGAAACCCAGTGCTTTGATCTCGATGCGAATTATACTCAGGCCAAGGTTATGAAAAGTCGAGACAGTCAATCCGCTGGCACGCTCTTTATCCAATAGGCTGGCGACTCGGCTTTTCATTTCTCGTGCCGCTTTATTGGTAAAGGTAACAGCGGCAATATTGCGTGCAGCGATGCCACATTCTTCTACTAAGTATGCAATTTTGCGCGTAATTACACTGGTTTTACCACTTCCGGCACCAGCGAGAACCAAGAGTGGACCATCGATATATGTCAGCGCAGCCCGCTGCTGAGGGTTGAGATGTTGAGCCATTTATAATTTAGGCCATCTCAGCGATAACATTTCGCTTTACATTCAGTTGCGACAGTGAATTTTCATATTCTTCAAGTTTCTGCCGTTCTTTGTCGACTACTTCGGCGGGTGCGTTATCGACAAATTTGCTATTACCCAATTTGCCAGAAAGTTTTTTAGTTTCATTGCTTATTTTGTCAATTTCGCGATCGAGTCGAGCGAGCTCTGCAGCTACGTCGATCAAGCCGTCCATAGGAACGAGAATTTCCATATCACCCGCCAGAGCTGTGGCTGATAATGGTGCGTCGGCGGGATCTTCAAGCCAAGTAATGGATTCCAGACTGGCCAGTTTGCTGAGGAACTGACGGTTTTCATCGAGACGGCGTTTGTCATCGGTATTGCCTCGCGCCAAATAGATGGGCAGGACTTTTGCCGGTGAAATATTCATTTCACCGCGAACATTGCGCACGCCAACAATAACGTTTTTAACCCATTCAATATCAGCATCGGCTCGCGTATCAACCTGTGATGGGTCTGATACGGGGTAGGGCTGTAGCATAATTGTGTCACCCTCGGGTTTGATTGATATCCCAGCCAGTGGGGCAATATTTTGCCAGATTTCCTCGGTGATAAAGGGCAGCATGGGATGAGCGAGACGCAAGATAGTCTCCAATACCCTGACTAATGTACGTCTGGTACCTTTTTGAATGG
>JASLVT010000248.1 GCA_030741175.1 Porticoccaceae bacterium | reverse complement strand
TGATACTATTGGCCTCCCCCTGTTGATTCATAATCGCCTGACCGATATGGATAATTTCTGCCGCTTCGGCACCGAAACAATGAATGCCAAGAATCTGCAAACTATCCTGATGAAAAAGAATTTTTAGCATGCCCACTTCTTCACCAGAGATATGCGCTCTGGCGGTATCCTTAAAGTAGGCTCGGCCAATTTCATAGGGGATTTTCTGTTCCGTCAGTTCCGCCTCATTCTTACCGACATAACTAATCTCCGGAATAGTCCAAATACCTGTTGCTACATCATCGACCCGGTATTGGTCTTTCATACCGCACATATGCGAAGCGGCAAACCGCCCCTGATCATAGGCGGCACCGGCCAGTGCCGGCCAACCCATCACATCGCCCGCGGCATAAATATGAGGTACCGCGGTTTGATAGTCGCTATTCACTTTGAGCTGACCGCGCTTATCGGCCTCAAGGCCAATATTTTCCAAGCCCAAATTTTTAGTATTACCGGTACGTCCATTGCACCAAAGCAGAGCCTCGCCATGAATACGTTTGCCTGACTTTAACTCCAGTGTTACGCCATGCTCCGAGGTGGTCACTCGCTCATATTCTTCATTGTGGCGCACCATCACCTGCGAATCTCGCAGATGGTAGCTCAACGCATCAGAGATCTCGTCATCGAGAAAACTCATCAACCATTCTCTGGTATTAACAAGATCGACTCTGGTATCCAGACCAGAGAAAATCGACGCGTATTCACAGCCGATAACACCGGCGCCATAAATAATAATATTGCGCGGCGTACTATCGAGCTCAAGAATAGTATCGCTATCAAAAATGGCGGGGTGGTCAAAATCAATATCATCCGGACGATAGGGACTCGATCCAGTGGCTAACAGGAAATGTCTGCTACTGATTTCTATCACCTTACCATCCGCACTGCTGACAGAAATAGTGTGCGTATCAATAAAGCGGGCTCGACCAATGTGCATGGCAACTCGGTTGCGTGCATAGCCTTTGGTCCGGCCCTCAACCTGTTTGGTAATCACATTATCGGCAGCTTTCATTACCTCAGGAAATGAAAACCATTTGGGCTCTCCCACAGCGCGGAACATCGGCATGGTGTTGTACTGCATCATACGTCTAACCGACTGACGTAGCGCCTTAGATGGAATAGTACCGAGATGAGTGCAACTGCCTCCGGCCAGTGCGCGTTCGTCAACTACTGCTACACGCCAGCCTTGCTTAACGGCGTTCATCGCTGCACCTTCGCCAGCTGGGCCACTGCCAACAACCACTAGATCATAGGAAAAATCGGCCATAGTTATTGCTTAGTCTTAGCTGACAGGGTCGCATCATAAGCAATAGCAGAATCAGACTGCTCATCACATTTATTGGGATCTCCACCACAGATATCGCAGCTGTAATTGGCCTCACCCAGAGCTGCTCCAACACCGCCGCAGGATCCGGCAATAGGTTTACCTCCCATCAATACACCGATCGCCATTGCAGCGATCAGTAGACCAAAAATTAATACTGCCAATAGTATTTCCGCCATGAAATAAATCCTATTAATCGAGGCTATCTGATTGGTTTAAATAGGGCGCAAAAGCGGTACTGCTAATCACCTTAAAACTATCATCCACGCTCACTAGCATATACACCGCCAAGTTCAACTGCTCAGCTAATAATATGCCCTGTTCCTCTCCGAGTATGGTTAGAGCCGTTGCCCAAGCATCTGCCTCAGCGCAGGTCGGTGCCAGCACGGTGACCGACGCCAATCCATGTGCAACAGGACGTCCAGTGCGCGGATCAATACTGTGGGAGTAGCGCACACCATCACTTTCGAAAAAGTTACGATAGTCACCCGACGTCGCCATAGCGATATCAGCTACCTCGATCACCTGCTGCACCTGTGGTATCAAACTCGGCTGTTCCACCGCGACACGCCAGAGCTGCCCCTTTGGATTAGAACCACTGAGACGCATTTCACCCCCGACTTCTACTAGGTAGTCGGGAAGCGCTAACATCTCTAGCATGTCAGCAATTAGATCGACTGCATAACCTTTGGCTACCGCGGATAGATCCAAACGCAGCGCTTGAGTCTTACTGAGTCGATCATCGATTAGTTGCACATGCTGATAACCTATAGCGCTAATGGCTGTTTCGATTTGCTCATCCGTAGGCACCAGATTATCGGTGCTCACTGGCCCGAAACCCCATAGATCTACCAATGGCCCAACGGTGGGATCAAAGGCGCCACCACTCTGCTGCCAAATCATTCTGCTGATAGCCAGTACCTGAGAAAATTCGGCGCTTA
>JASLVT010000247.1 GCA_030741175.1 Porticoccaceae bacterium | reverse complement strand
GGAGTAATTATATATTTTGAGTACTCAGCCTCTAATTCAATATGGCGCTTAAGCGACATGCCAATCCACCAATTTAGTAAGTGAAGCTGGTCGAATTAAATGACATTCCGGCGCTACCTACCCATAAAACTGGTTTATCACCTCGGGATAGTGATTTATTGACTATGGCATGATGCATTGCGGCTGGCACAGACGCTGACACTAAATTCCCTGTTTGCGGATAGATATGATAGAGCTTGTCTTCCAAGTTAATTTGCTTACCAAACTGTTCCCACTCTCTTTTGGAGGATGCATGGGTAAAAATAATACCAATATCATCTCTAACAGCCATTTGTTTGAAGACATTGACTATCTCCTGCCGCGATCTGCTATGCAGATCAAGACCATAAGATGTAAATTGCATCACACCGTTTTTACCAATCCTATCTGTGGGCTTACAGAACCCTTTATAACCAAGTAGAGGAATGGTGCATAAATCGGATAAATCAGGTCGAGTAGAAAAATGGAATTCAAAGTTATCCGGTTCCCTAGGAATCAATAAGGTGGCAGTGGCGGCCTCGCCAATAGTAAAGCTAGGGAAAACATGTTGTAGCTGATTTCGATGGCGTAGATTTAGATTATGTGGATAAAGTGGCCCACCAGAATAAGTATTAAACTCCGCATTAATAATAAGCGCATTTCGATAGCCACCAGTTTTAAACAAGCTGTCTACCAGATGCATGGCTCTCACCCAACTCATACAGGCATCCACAATGTCAAAACATTGCGCCTTGTCGAAACCCAAGGCTCTGGCAATCATATGGCTATTACCAGGCTCTAAAAAGCCACGCCCTATCCCCACATAAATCAACAACTCGATATCCGAATTTTGCAGACCAGAGTCGGCTAGCGCGGTCTGGGTCGCTTTAGCCACATGATCAATGGGCAGCTCATGGCGATCACACCAACGACGTTCCTTCAAACCCGATTTTTCCAGTAGCTTGCGAATGGTCTCAAGCATTTGCTCGAGATCGCCCTGATACTCTGTAGATCGCTCTGCTATCATCTCAATCATATCGTTGTTACTAACGATACGTGACGGTAGGCTAGCGGCAATGCCTTCTATAATCACAAGCGCCCTCAGAATTTATTTTATAAAGCTTCTCTATCATGACGAAGGAGCGAAACCACGCTAGCTGAATCCGCTAAAACAAACTCAGTTAAAATCCATCGCAACCAACCGCAATGATTCCCAAAGAAAGATAGCCTCGTTACTTACTTGAACTAATGGTAGTTCAAAGATTAAGAATTTTTTACGACCTGAGGCAATAAAATATATTTTTGAGTACCTCACCCGAACAATGTGAAATTTAAATAGTTTTTAAAGTTGCTAGCGATTTGAACTTGTCCTTTAGGGTGACAGTCAATTAATAAAATGCTCCAATGGCGGGTAATAATGGGATTATTTGGAGATAACTATGCAGGTGTCCTCCTTTGAAAACTGTGGTGCAGTTGTCAGTGGTATGCAACTTGCCAAGATGACCGATAGCGAATTAGATTCATTGCGCACCCTGTTTGCGGAGCATGGCCTATTGTTTTTCCGCGACCAAAAATTACCACCTGAAGAGCATCTGCGTTTCGCTCGTCGCTTCGGCGATATCGTGGTAAATAAGTTTTTTAAAACCACAGCGGAATATCCAGAGATAGCTGAGGTGCGCAAAGAAAAAAATCAACAAACTAATATTGGTGGCGGTTGGCACACCGATCATTCCTATGACGAAGAACCCGCTCTAGGAAGTATTTTGGTGGCACGTGTACTGCCCAACACTGGGGGCAATACCCGCTTTGCGGATTTAGCAGCAGCCTATGATGCCCTGTCGGACCCCCTTAAAGAGCGTATTGAAGGCCTCAATGCTGTGCATTCAAACAAACATCTCTATGGTGAGAATGGCCTCTATCGCATCACCGATTTGGCCGAACAGTTGGGCGGCATGGATCGTGTGGGTGACGCAACGCATCCTGTGGTGATTCGTCATCCGCAAAGTGGACGCAAAGTGCTCTATGTTAATCCAGGTCATACTATCCAATTTCAAGGTTGGGATTTTGCCGAGAGTCGCGAACTGTTAGACGAACTCTATGCCCATGTTACTCAGCCTCAGTTCATCTGTAGCTTTGATTGGCAACCGGGTTCAGTCACTTTTTGGGATAATCGTCGCACTTGGCATATGGCTGATAATGACTATCAGGGGCAGAAAAGATTAATGCATCGTATTACTCTCGCCGGCACTGCTCTCAACGCTGCATAGTGATTAGTTGGGCGCACTCAAGTATCACTAGTAGGGTAAAATTTGCGATAATCTAGCCATGCCTGCGATGCGTAA
>JASLVT010000246.1 GCA_030741175.1 Porticoccaceae bacterium | reverse complement strand
GGTCTGAGCGGGCATCTGCGTCCCGGTGCATCCAAAGTGTTGCTAACTGCGCCTGCCGGTGATGATATTCCCAATATAGTCTACGGTATCAATCACCATGAAATTACGCCGGAGCGAAAGATTATTTCCGCGGCTTCCTGTACCACCAATGCGATTGTGCCTGTCCTAAAATGTCTGCTGGATGAATACGGTATCAACAATGGTCATGTGGAAACGGTACATGCCTTTACCAACGATCAGAATCTGATTGACAACTACCACACGGGCGATCGTCGTGGACGCAGTGCGCCGCTCAATATGGTGTTGACGTCCACTGGGGCAGCCAAGGCGGTGGCCAAAGCAATTCCGGAGTTAAAAGGTAAGCTAACAGGCAATGCCATCCGCGTGCCGACGCCCAATGTGTCTATGGCGATTCTCAATCTGCAATTGGGCAAAGAGGTCAGTGTTGATGAGCTCAATGAGTATTTGCGACAAATGGCCTTGCACTCCGGCCTACAGCAACAAATTGGTTACACCGTGTCGACCGAGGCGGTATCAACTGACTTTGTCGGTTCGCGTCAAGCCTGTGTGTTGGACAGTCAGGCGACCATTACCGATGGCAATAGCTGCGTGCTCTATTGCTGGTATGACAATGAGTTTGGTTACAGCTGTCAGGTGGTGCGTTGTTTGGAGAAGTTCGCCGGTGTAGTCTGGCCCAGTTATCCCCTAGAGGTCTAGTAGTTGGAGGTTTAATGCTATGTTGGTAGAGCAGATCTGGACGAATAATCCGTTGCGCAATTTCCATTATTTGGTTGCCTGCCCAGAGACATTAGAGGCTTTGGCGATAGACCCCTATGATCATCAATTAGTGTTGCAGCGCGCCGAACAGTTGGGCTGGAAAATCACTCAGATTGTTAATACCCATGAGCATTTTGATCATATCGATGGTAATCAGGCGTTGGTCGCCGCAACTGGCGCTACTGTGCTCGCTCACAGCAATGCTCGAGATAAAATTTCTAGTATGGACACCGGCCTAAAAGCAGGTTCAATCATCAAGGTGGGCCACACTGTGGAGTTGGAGGTGTTGGATACGCCTGGGCACACCATGGCCCATGTTTGCCTGCTATCAAAAACGCAGACACCGGCACTATTCAGTGGAGATACATTGTTTAATGCGGGAGTAGGGCATTGTCACGCTGGGGGTGATCCGGAGGTCTTGGCGCAAACGGTTCTGACGCAGATGGCAGCACTGCCCGATAGTACATTACTCTATCCTGGCCATGACTATATTGTGAATAATCTGCGTTTCACTCTCGACCGAGAGCCGGGTAATCAGGTGGCTCAAACACTGTTAAAACAGGTGGAAAGTCAGGACCCTAATCAGGCACTTATCACGAATCTGGGTGTTGAGAGGCAGATTAATACGTTTTTCCGCACTGACAGCGCTGAGGTGATCGAAAACTTACCACAATTGGCCTCATCTGCCAGTCAGAGAGAGGTTTTTTTGGCTCTGCGCGAGTGTCGTAATAGCTGGTAATCGGTCTGTGTAAAAGCCGATTCCGCGCTCATTGTTGTGAGAATCAAAAAAAAAGCTATAGATTTACGTTTTAAGTGCCGCAGCGCTGGAATCGTAGCGTATAGACCTTTATAATCCCGCGCGATTTATATCGACCAATTTTGGCTCCCGCTCTGGGAGTATCTAATGGGCGTGAATACAGTGACATTTGCATAGAACTCAAGTTTGAATTTGCACTTGAGTCGCGGCCTTTTGATTGCCGCAACCATTTGGTTTTGCAGCCAGAATTTAAATTTAAATAGTGGTATTTCCTATGATCAAAGTTCGTCGAGGATTAGATCTGCCTATTGCCGGTGCGCCGGAGCAGATTATTCACGATGGCCCCAAAATCAGTCAGGTTGCGGTAGTGGGTTCAGACTATCCGGGCATGAAGCCCACCATGGCAGTGCGCGAGGGTGATCGCGTGACCAAGGGTCAAGTGTTGTTTTCCGATAAGAAAAATGCCGGTGTGGTGTTTACCGCGCCTGCAGCGGGTAAGGTGGTAGCAATTAATCGCGGTGAACGACGTGTATTCCAGTCCCTAGTAATAGATATCAGTGGGGTTAAAGCGGAAAAGTTCCAATCCTTTAAGCCACAGGATCTCGACAGTTTGGATCGGTCAGTGGTGGTTGATAACTTGGTGAATTCTGGGCAGTGGGTGGCACTGCGCACCAGACCCTATTCGAAAGTCCCCAAGATCGATAGCACACCAGCCTCTATTTTTGTTACTGCCATGGATACCAATCCGTTGTCGGCAGATCCAGCGGTAATTATCGCGGCGCGTCAGGACGACTTTATCAATGGGCTCAAGGTTTTAACCCGCCTGACCGATGGTCCAGTCAATC
>JASLVT010000245.1 GCA_030741175.1 Porticoccaceae bacterium | reverse complement strand
ACCGCCACAGGCAATAATACTGGGAAGGTCAATTACCGAGCGATTGCCAGTGGCCCGACAGATGCCACCGCGAACCTCGCGCACTCTATCACCTAGCGTCCAAACCACCAGATCCCGTGCATAGATACATACCGCCTCTTCCCAGTTGAGCCAATCGATTGGCTGCCCCGCTAAATTCAGTCTTAATATTCTGGTTTGCACTGATTATTAACTCCCGTCAAAACGAAAAAACCCCATCGCGATGGGCGACAGGGTTTTGCAATAGGGTTGGTTGAAAAGCTGGTTTACACCGAGGGGTAGTGGGTCCCGCCAAGCCATGGGGGCTTTGCGCTGCTCTCCTCTGTTACTCAGTTTATGTAAGGCAACTCTGAAGGCTTGCTCCTCCTGAATCTCTTATGACCAAACGGTAGTCCAGCTAGGTTTATTTTGAACAGACTGAAGCACGCTGTCAAACCTGTTGCCCCTGAATGGTCTATAAAAAGAATGGCCTATTAACATGTGCTAGTGATTCTATTGATCTTAAATATTAAATAGATGCTAGCGATTGACCAATATGCCTAGGTTGGTTAGGGTGCTTCTTCTATATAACAGTGTCTCAACAGTGAGTTTTTATGGCGGCAAAAGAAAAAAAAGCAGTGGATTTTGAGCAACAGCTGAAAAATTTGGAAGCACTGGTGGAATCGCTAGAAAGTGGAGATCTCAGCCTTGAGGACTCCCTTAAGTCTTTTGAGCAGGGAATCAAAGTCGCTCGCGAATGCCAGACTGCATTAAAGCAGGCTGAGCAAAAGGTCGAGGTGCTGATGCGGCAGGGCGATGAGCTGGTCAGTCAACCTTTTACTGAGGATGACTAGAGCGCAGTATGCAACAGTCTCTTAAAACTCTATTAGCTGATTACAGTCAGCAAGTGGATGCTCAGCTGGAGCAGAGCTTGCCGCAAGCTGAGGGCCCGGCGGAAAAATTATTTGCCGCCATGCGCTACTCGGTCTTCAATGGCGGCAAGCGTCTGCGCCCTGCCCTATGCTTGGCCGCTGCCGATGCCATTGGCAATAGCAATGCCAACACCGTAAAAGTCGCCGCTGCACTGGAGATGATTCACGCCTACTCGCTGATTCACGATGATCTGCCGGCTATGGACAATGATGATCTGCGCCGTGGCAAGCCCACCTGCCATATCCAGTTCGATGAGGCTACGGCAATTTTGGCGGGGGATGCGCTGCAATCACTGGCGTTTCAGCAGTTAACTGAGCTCAATGATATCGCCGCTGATCATCTGCTGAACTTAGTCGCCATGTTGGCTAAGTACAGTGGCTGCAATGGCATGGCCGTTGGGCAGGCTATAGATCTGGCGGCAACGGGGCAAACACTGGATATTGATCAGTTAACCAATATGCATCGCCACAAGACCGGGGCATTAATTGAGGCCGCAGTGCTGATGGGTGCCCTTACTACTGGCTGTGCATCGCAGGCGCAGTTAGACGCCTTGCGTGACTTCGCCCAAGCGATTGGGCTGGCCTTTCAGGTGCAGGACGATATTCTCGATGTCGAGAGCTCAACCGAGCAATTGGGTAAACAGCAGGGGGCCGATGCCGCCAATAATAAGTCAACTTACACTTCATTATTGGGGCTGGAACAGGCTCGCAACCAAGCGGCTAGTCTCTACCAGCAGAGTATCGATAGCCTTGCACCATTAGCTGAACGCGCTGAGCCACTGCGTCAACTGGCCAGCTTTATTGTGAATCGGGCTTATTAATCGGCCGATTTGGTGTAATATTCACCTCCAATACAAGATTTAACCGCCATGCCAAAATCGTTCACAGATATTCCACTCAGCCGCCCAGATACGCCTCTGCTCGATACTATTGATGCACCGGCAGATTTGCGTCGGCTCAATGAGCAGGAGTTATTGCAGGTTACCGATGAACTTCGCGCCTTTATGCTGTTCTGTGTGGGTAAAACCGGCGGTCACTTTGGTGCTGGCCTCGGTGTGGCCGAGCTAACGGTGGCACTGCACTATGTGTTTGATACCCCCCATGATCGGCTGGTGTGGGATGTTGGTCACCAAACCTATCCCCATAAAATACTGACCGGTCGCCGCGAGCAAATGCTGAGCATTCGCCAAAAAGACGGCTTATCTGGTTTCCCCAAGCGCTCCGAGAGTGACTACGATACCTTTGGTGTTGGCCATTCCAGCACCTCGATTAGTGCGGCATTGGGTATGGCTATCGCCTCCAATCAACTCGGTGAAGAGCGTCGCACGGTGGCGGTTATGGGTGATGGTGCCATGACCGCGGGTATGGCGTTTGAGGCCATCAATCATGCCGCCCATGTTGATAAAAAACTGTTGGTGGTGCTCAACGACAATCAGATGTCGATTTCCCGCAACTCCGGCGGCT
>JASLVT010000244.1:1363-2403 GCA_030741175.1 Porticoccaceae bacterium | reverse complement strand
CCAAAATAGGTTGGCATGAACTGCAGAAGCACTATGCCTCCGGCAATGTGTTGGCAGTATCGCCCCAGGCTGACCTAATTAAAGTCGCTATTGCCTTACACCGTGATCACACCGACCAGATTCGGGCTTGGCTCGACAGTGGTGATCTGTTCAATGTGTCCGATCAACAGGCTCTCGACTGGTACAAAACAGAGTCTGTGCTATGGGCTCTGGTAATCCCGCCTTTTGTGTTGGTACAAGAAACCATAAAAAAAGAGGATTGAACAACCACTTAATAAATGAACTCTTTCCATTAGTCATTGAGCCAGGCGATCACCTCAGAGCGGTCGCCTCTAAATACCACTAAGTCTTTTTTCTGTGATAGCTGATAACTATACATTGGATCGTAGTATTCACGCGTGAGCATGCTGAGCCAATCGCGATGGCCGGCAAAATGATCATGATGCTGACTGCTAATCGCACTGTTCATGGAGCTCAATAGCTCTTTAGTGCGTTGCCCGCCAAGGCGCTTTTGTATCCGAAGCAGGCTGTCCTGCAGATAGTCGGCAAATTCTTTTTCACCAGTCTTGCCATAGTAGTCGATGGTCTTGTGATAACGTTCGATAATATATTCTTGCCATAGCCGCTCCAGTCGCTCTTCAAAAGTCATATCAATAACAACCAATTGGCTTGTTGCCATGCAGTCAGCTAAATAATGGGGTAGGTGGCGAGCACCAATATTGCGGCTTTCATCTTCCAAAACAATACTGGTCTGTGGATAGCGATGTTGTGCCTTTAAAATATCGATGGCAATACGATTTTCAAAGTCGATTTGCGCCGGTTGGCTGTCCAGTGGACGACCAAAACTAGAGCCCTTGTGGTTGGCTGCACCTTCAAGATCTACACCGGTGGCAAGTTCCCGAATAATGTCGGTTTTTCCCGTACCGGTCATACCGGAGAGAAGGGTAAAACGGTGTTGAGTACTGTAATCGATTAAATAATGATGCAAAAAGCCGCGTAGCGACTTGTAGCCACCCTCTACTCTGGGACAGTGCACTCCA
>JASLVT010000244.1:0-1354 GCA_030741175.1 Porticoccaceae bacterium | reverse complement strand
CTGTAATCGATTAAATAATGATGCAAAAAGCCGCGTAGCGACTTGTAGCCACCCTCTACTCTGGGACAGTGCACTCCCGCATCTGCCAGCCATTGGCAGCTAAGCTGCGAACGCAGTCCACCACGAGCACAGTACAGCACCGCATTGGGGTTCGCCGCGATAAAATCCTGCCAAGTCTGTACACGCTGTTGCCTGAGGTCACCAGTGACCAGATGGTGACCCAATGCGATTGCCGCCTGTTGGCCTTTGTTCTTGTAGCACAGACCCACTTGATGACGTTCAGCATCTATCATTAATGGCAGGTTGACCGCAAAGGGCAGGGCGCCTTTGCTGAATTCAATGGGGGCGCGCACATCTATCATAGGTACGTTATTGACCAATAATTCCCGGTAATTATTAATCAGTGGCGAACTCAAGAAACAACCTGAATATGACTGTCGCTGGACGCCTTAATCAGCGTACCAATCGGACGATGATAACAACCAGCTGCTGCCAGTAGTGCGCTAACTGTGTTGGCACTCTGAGACTCAACTGCAACTAATAGCCCACCGCTGGTCTGCGGATCACATAACAGGGCCTGACTGTGGAGATCGGCAGAGCCAAGGCCATCGATGCCCTTGATATGTGTATGGATGCTGTCCCAGTTGCGAGCACTGCCACCGGGCACAGAACCCCCCTGTAAATAGTCATGTACAGCGCTATCGAGAAGTGGAATATCGTCGATATTAATTTTGGCTGACAGACCGCTACCCTGACAGATCTCTAGCAGATGACCGAGCAGACCAAAACCAGTGACATCTGTCATTGCGGTGACATCTGAGATTTTCGCCAAGTCCTCACCAACAGTGTTGAGGTTCATCATGCTCTCCACGGCGAGGCGAGTATGCTCGGGCTTTAGCTTGCCTTGCTTTTCTGCGGTGGTGAGAATCCCCACGCCAATGGGCTTGGTTAAGAATAGTTGATTACCAGCCTGTGCTGTACAATTCAGTTTAAGATGCGCTAGATCGACACGACCTGTCACTGCCAAGCCAAAAATGGGTTCTGGCGCATCAATTGAATGCCCCCCTGCCAGATGGATACCAGCCTCACCACAGGCAGTGCGCCCGCCATCAATCACCTGTTGAGCAACGTCAGAGGACAGTGTTTTGATAGGCCAGCCAAGTATTGCGATGGCCATGATCGGCGTACCACCCATGGCGTAGATATCACTAATAGCGTTAGTTGCTGCGACACGACCGAATTCAAAAGGATCATCGACAATAGGCATAAAAAAATCGGTGGTGCTAATAACCCCAGTACCATCGGCTAAATCGTACACCGCCGCATCATCTTTGGTGCTATTGCCGACCAATAG
>JASLVT010000243.1 GCA_030741175.1 Porticoccaceae bacterium | reverse complement strand
TACCCGTATCGCTGCCAGTGATCCGGTCATGTGGCGAGATATTGCGCTGGCCAACCGAGAGGCGATCACCAAGCTCCTCGATCAGGTGATGGATAACTTTACTCAGATGCGCAGTGCCATAGCTACAGGCGACCAAGATTATCTAATGGATGTGTTTACTCGTGCTCGCGATGCGCGCAACCATTTTGGCAAAATACTCGAACAACAAGCATTACAAGGTGGAATACAGAGTCCCATGGTAGAAAAAATTATTAACTATCGGGTATTGCCCGGTGGCAAAGCAGTGGGCGATATTCGTGTCCCCGGTGATAAATCGATGTCCCATCGATCCATTATGCTGGGCTCACTTGCTGAGGGCTTGACCGAGGTTACTGGATTTTTAGAGGGTGAAGATAGTTTGGCCACCTTGCAGTCATTCCGCGATATGGGTGTGGTTATCGAAGGGCCAGATCAAGGGCGAGTGGCTATTCATGGCGTTGGTTTGCATGGGTTAAAGGCCCCACAAAAACCGCTTTATTTGGGTAACTCGGGAACTTCCATTCGATTGCTGAGTGGGCTGTTAGCGGGTCAGGCATTCGATGTTGAGCTTACTGGAGACGCTTCATTGTCCGGTCGTCCGATGGGGCGTGTTGCCGACCCACTGCGACAGATGGGGGCGGTGATAGAAACTGCCGAGGGTGGCAAGCCACCATTAAAAATTACTGGCGGTCAAAAGCTATCTGCTATTAATTACGCAATGCCTATGGCTAGTGCGCAAGTGAAGTCTTGTGTTTTATTGGCTGGCTTGTACAGCGAAGGTGAAACCTCGGTGGTAGAGCCGGCGCCAACTCGTGATCATACTGAGCGCATGTTGCGTGGTTTTGGTTATCAAGTGACTACCGACGGTGATAGTGCCTCATTGCAGGGTGGTGGACATTTGACCGCTAGCCGGATCGATGTGCCTGCCGATATTTCCAGTGCCGCTTTCTTTATGGTAGCCGCCGCTATTGTGCCGGGTTCCGATATTACCTTGCGCCATGTGGGTGTTAATCCTACTCGTGTCGGAGTGATTAATATTCTGCGGCAAATGGGCGCTCGTATTGATTTGAGCAATGAAATTGAAGTGGGCGGCGAGCCAGTCGCCGATATTCGTGTGCAGTACGGCCGTTTGCAAGGCATTAATATACCGGAGGATCAGGTGCCATTGGCGATTGATGAATTCCCCGTGTTGTTCATTGCAGCCGCCTGTGCTGAGGGAGTCACTGTTTTGACAGGAGCCGAAGAGCTTCGGGTCAAGGAGAGCGACCGTATTCAAAGTATGGCCGATGGGCTGGTAACCCTGGGTATTGATGCGCAACCGACAGCAGACGGTATCCGTATCGTTGGGGGGCAGTTGGGTTCTGGAGAAGTACATAGTCATGACGATCATCGGATTGCCATGGCATTTACTATCGCAGGGTTGCGAGCCAACGGTGAAATACTGGTTCACGACTGCAACAATGTTGCCACCTCGTTCCCCAACTTTACTGATCTGGCACGGCAGATAGGTATTGATCTGCACTCTGAGACATTGGGTGAGTAGCGCTCGCGCTGAGTGAGGTATAACCATGGTAACAGTGATCACAATTGACGGCCCTAGTGGTGCGGGTAAAGGCACCATAAGCCGGATGCTTGCGGATAAGCTTGGATTTCACTATCTCGACAGTGGTGCTCTGTATCGCCTATTAGGACTTGCCGCTGTCCGCCACAGCGTTGATTTGGGCAAGCCCAGCAGTCTCAGTGTTCTGGCGGGGCATATGGATATCGATTTCGATACCAGTGACAAGGGGCTCAGAGTACTCCTTGAAGGAGAGGATGTTACGGTTGAATTGCGCAGTGAAAATACTGCAACGCTAGCATCACAGGTTGCCTCTTATCCCATGGTGCGCACAGCGCTGTTGCAGCGCCAACAGCTGTTTGCAAGGTCACCTGGCCTGATTGCCGATGGACGTGACATGGGCACGGTGGTGTTTCCCGATGCTCCACTTAAAATTTATCTGACTGCAACGGCTGAAGAGCGTGCCAAACGACGCCATAAAGAGTTGCTAGAGAAGGGCGAAGATGTTAGTCTGCGCGCCCTCATGGAGCAGGTACGTTCCAGAGATGAACGCGATATGAGTCGAGATGCATCGCCACTAGTACCCGCCGAGGATGCTATCGAGCTAGACACCTCGACTCTATCGATTCAAGAAGTGATGGATACTGTGTTAAATCTGGTTTACCTCAAAGGTTTAGCAAACATTATCGATCAGTAACGGGCGTCGTGACAATTGCCAGAGATTATTGCCACGAGCCTTTATATTAACTGACCCGCGTAAACTGGCCGCGCGGAAAAAAGAGTGCAGCTCATGCTGTGTCTCTGTCAATACTTAGGTATTTCCCATGAGCGAAAATTTCGC
>JASLVT010000242.1 GCA_030741175.1 Porticoccaceae bacterium | reverse complement strand
CTAGTCGATACAGATCTCGAGTGTTCTGCTCACCGTTATTTTTGGGTGCTGGGGCATGTGCCATCCATAGCACTAGGGGATTATTGTTGTCTGCACTGATGTCTTTATAGTTGCCAAGGCTCACCGGAGGTGATTTGGTGACCACGGAGTAATAACTGCCGGGGCAGAGATACTGCGCAGGGCCTGAAGCATGCACTGCTGCACCAGTGCGCAGAAGTACATTGGTCATCACCAGAGGAATTTTTACACCGTATTTGAGGTGCTCTTTTTGCTCCTCGGGTAGTTCTGGGCAAAGATAGGGGATGATGCCGTTATAGCAGGCTAGGATGCTATTCTTGGCTTGCACTTTGTACGCTGTGCCGTTTTGTACGTAAGCGACCTCAACACCATCCTTTACATTTTTTACATTGACCGCTGTACTGTTAAGTCGAATACGCACTGGCGAATCGCTGCGATCGAGCTGGCTGTAATCAAAGCGGGCCGCGACAATATCTTCCATTGTGTCGCCGGGAGCAACGGCAGGAATAAGTTTACGCACCATAAGTCGGGCCACTGTGGCATTGCCATCGGGAAATAATGGCAGTTGAATATCGCTAGAGGCGGCCGATAGTGCTTTATTGAATAACTTGCCGGCAAAGCCAATACTATTGGCGCCGGGGTAGCCATATAAAAAGGCATCGGCTGTGGCAATGCAGTCATTGGCAGTGCCAAATAATATTTTGGTCATGGGCTCGAATAGCTTAATTGTTTGCGAGGATAGTCCAGCTCGACTTGTTAGAAATTCTTCATAGGGTGTTGTTTCTATATAATGTTTGGTTTCAAATATGGAAAGATCATCAAGTAAATCTCTATCACCTTGAATAAGACTGACTAAGCGCTCGGCCTGATCTGGGGGGAGATTAAGAGAGTCTACGGCTTTCTGGGTATCCCCATTGCCGCTCCAAATTGTGGACCACAATCCAGACACTAACTGATTGTTTTTATAGCTATTTTTATTGAGGAAATAACTGCTTTCTGATGCAAAATTTGCCAGTATGTAGTCAGGTTCGCGGGCTTCATTGAGCTTGTCAAAGTCAATACCTAATTCAGCGAGTACACGATTGACGGTGTCACTGAAAGCATAGGTTTCAAGATTAACACTGCCACCAATTCCCAACAGCATATGACCGCCGCTATGAAATTCATTGCGTTTGGCATGACCGCCAAAATCATCATGATTATCAAGAATCAAGACTTTTTTATCCGCACCGGCCTTCTGCAAATACAGATAAGCCGCGGCCAGGCCGCTGATACCACCGCCGACGATGACTAGATCATAGTCCTCATCTAGTTGTTCGTACTGTTCCGGTCTATTGCCATTCCATGCTAATTCATGGGCTACTTCGTAGGAGCCGTCGTGACTACCGCGAATGCCTGTCAACGCTGGAGGGTAGTATGAGGAGCTCAGACTATTGGTGAGCTCAGATCGGGCTTCCTGTTCCAACGCTAGCAGACCTCTGGGGAGGACAGTGCCGGCACCCACCACGGCGATCGCTGCACCATTTAGAAAATCTCGTCTTGTAATTGTTTTCTTCATATCTAATCCACTCTTCTTTTGACTACGATGTTGCTGTTTCACACAGTCGCCTACTAAGCCCCATTTTTTAGCTTCAATGCTGACAGCAAGCTATTTTGTCGCGCTTAATTTAGGGCTTTCTCATTAAAATTTTTCAGACTCCGATGACAGTTATCTGTACAATGCGCACAGTAGATATATTTGCATGTCATACGACATGTTGTGCTATTGTGGCTAGCATGTCAACAACAGGTTAAGACAAAAATGAGTGAACGTAAGCAACAGATATTGCAGACTGCTATTGAAATCATAGTAAACGAGGGCTACGCCAATCTGAGTATGCGTGCGTTGGCGCGTGCTAGTGGTATTAAGTTAGGTGCGTTGCAATACCACTTTCGCACCTGGGAGGATATGTTGCGTGCATTGGTTGCCTATATTTCTGAGCAATATAAACGTAATTTTGACAGCATAAGCGGCAATCAGGCGCTCAGTATTAAGGCAGTGATAAAGTTTGCTATATCGGAACCGTCAGATAACAAGTTACTGGGGGACAACCTTTGGCCACAACTGTGGGCGATGAGTCAGGTGCACCCCTTAGTATCAGAGTTATTTGACGATTTCTATGCTGGGTACTTGGCAATACTAGAGGCGTTGTTAGTCAATAAAGGAAGTACTTCACCTCGTGCCGAAGCTCTGTTTTTGCTGTCGTTTGTAGAGGGTTCTACAATTTTTATTGGTTCCGGCAGGCGCTGGCAAGCGGACTCAGACGCAGTCCTAAACAAAGCGTATGAGTTCATTGATTCTGTATACGGAGATGACGCCTAAGCTTTACCTCAATGCGGTTTCTCGCCTTGTTTATATCAG
>JASLVT010000241.1 GCA_030741175.1 Porticoccaceae bacterium | reverse complement strand
AAAGTTGATCGATCTAATCAAAGAAAACTATTAGACCAAAGTCAAAAAACTCACGTACACTGTAAATACCACCAATGTTTGTAGGGGTATTTGGTGGAAATAGAACAATTACTTATAAGGAGTTTTGACATGTCATTAGCAGGATCAAAAACCGAAGAAAGCTTGAAGGCGGCGTTTGCCGGCGAGTCGCAAGCAAATCGACGTTATCTTTACTTTGCCTCAAAGGCAGATGTCGAAGGCTATAACGATGTAGCAGCCGTATTCCGCTCGACAGCAGAGGGTGAAACTGGCCATGCCCATGGTCACTTAGAATATCTTGAGGAGACGGGCGATCCCGCCACTGGTCTACCCTTTGGTAGTACTAAAGCTAATTTAGAGAGTGCTATCGCCGGTGAAACTCACGAATACACCGATATGTATCCCGGTATGGCTAAGACAGCTCGTGAAGAAGGATTCGATGAGGTGGCAGACTGGTTCGAAACGCTGGCAAAAGCAGAGCGTAGCCATGCTAATCGTTTCCAAAAAGCACTGGATACACTAGACGACTAAGTCGTAACACAACGTTTTGCTTAGTAGGATACTGGGGTGACATAGTCACCTCAGGGTTCCTTGTGCATAAAAATGGAGAAAAACCATGGCGCAACGTGAAGGAAATCTAGAAGCACCCACTCGACATCCATTGGATTGGCAATCCGACGACTTCTACAATGAAGACAGTCTCAACCAAGAACTGGAAAGAGTTTTTGACATATGCCACGGTTGCCGCCGCTGCGTTAGCCTCTGTGATGCCTTCCCAACATTATTTGATCTTGTCGACGAGTCCGATACTTTTGAAGTCGACGGGGTGGATAAAGCCGACTACGTTAAAGTGTCCGACCAGTGCTACATGTGCGATATGTGCTATATGGCCAAGTGCCCTTACACACCGCCCCATGAGTGGAATGTTGATTTCCCTCATCTTATGTTGCGTGCCAAAGCGGTCAAATTTACCAAAACAGGGGTTCCTCTGCGTGATAAAGTGCTGACCAGCACAGATACCGTCGGCAAACTAGCCAGCATTCCGCTTGTGGATATTACCGTCAATGCCCTCAATAAAAACAATAGTTTCCGCAAGGCCTTGGACAAAAGCTTTGGTGTTCATCATCAGGCACCGGTGCCTGAATATCATCATAAGACCATGCGCAAACGTGTAGCGCCTCTGGCACAACAGGGCGATACCATAGAGCCCAGTAAGGTGGGCGATACCACAGGCAAGGTCGCGCTCTATGTCACCTGTTATGGTAATTACAACAGTCCCCACTTGGGTGATGATTTCTATCATGTATTTAGTCATAACGGCATCCAAATCGATTTAGTTCCCAAAGAACAATGCTGTGGCATGCCCAAACTAGAATTAGGGGATCTGCAGGCGGTCGCCAAGCTTAAAGAGGCCAATATTCCGGTGCTGGCGGCACTAGTGGATGAGGGTTATGACCTTATCGCACCGATTCCTTCCTGCGTGCTGATGTACAAACAAGAACTGCCATTGATGTTTCCGGATGATCCCGATGTCATCAAGGTGCAGCAGGCGTTTTATGACCCCTTTGAATATCTGTATTTGCGGCACAAAGGCGGTGCGCTAAATACTGAGTTTAAACAATCGCTCGGGGATATCAGCTACCAGGTAGCCTGTCATCTTCGAGTACAGAATATCGGTCTCAAAACAAGAGATATTCTCGATCTAATACCAGAGACCACAGTTCATGCTATTGAGCGCTGCTCCGGTCATGATGGTACCTATGCAGTTAAAACTGAAACGCATGATAAATCGGTTAAAATTGCTCGGCCGGTAGTGCGCAAAGTCAATGAGCAAGCGCCGGATTTCTTTATCAGCGACTGCCCCATGGCTGCCACACACATAGGCAATTTAGCGGAGAAAGTTGAACAACCCGAACATCCAATGACCCTCCTGCGCAGGGCTTATCAAATCTAAGGAATTCTCGATATGGCAAACTTAACCAGAGCAGATCTATGGTCTTTAGAACAATATGCAGAGAAGCGTCCCGCCTTTCGCGCCGAGGTGATGGCCCATAAAAAGACCCGTGAAGTCTGCATTGGTAACAATGCACGCCTGTGCTTTGAAGATGAGATAACCATCCGCTATCAGATCCAGGAAATGCTTCGCGTAGAGCGTATATTTGAAGCAGAGGGCATTCAAGAAGAACTGGATAGTTACAATCCACTGTTGCCAGAGGGACAGAATCTAAAAGCGACTTTTATGCTTGAATATGATGATATCGATGAGCGTAAAATCATGCTGCAAAACCTCAAAGGTGTGGAACGCCAAATCTGGGCACAGGTGGGCGATCGCCCGCGCATTATCCCGATTGCGGATGAAGATCTTGAGCGTGAAAACGACGAGAAAACCTCTAGTGTGCACTTTTTACG
>JASLVT010000240.1 GCA_030741175.1 Porticoccaceae bacterium | reverse complement strand
AGCGCGGAACTGGTAATGGTCTGTTAGCATAGTGCCGAGACCCAGACCAAAAGTAAGTTGACGTGAGCTATCATCATGGCCAGCAACCAAAACACTAGCATCATTAAAATCATAACGGTTAATACCCAACAAGACATAGGGTCGCCATGTCGCCGCCGGCTCGCTCAACCAGAGGACACCATTCAACGAAAGAACATCAAAGTCATCGTTACCAATATTGGCACCGTATCCCAGTTCTATAGCAATGCTATCATTAATATTTTTACCAATCTGCAATCCCGCTTGGCTACCATCGATATCCGAGGCAACTGCACGCTCTGAATCCAAATCATAGCTTGATGCCGTGACGCCCAGATACCAATCATCTGTTGCCCATGTAGCACTGGAGCCACAAATAACCAGCGCACCAAACAAAGAATTTAACACTTTCATAATATTTTCCTTTCAAAAAAAACAGCCCCATGGGCTAGGTTACCTAAAACGGTCTATGTAATCACAATGGATATCGAGGCACAAAACAAACCATAGATATTATGCCGTGATCGCTCAAGAGAGCTTGAGCGATTTTTCTTCAATTTTCGCCTGCCAAATCTCAGGGCCAATACGGTGTACAGAGTCTCCCGTCGTGTCTACGGCAACAGTGACCGGCATATCATTCACTTCAAACTCATAAATTGCTTCCATACCCAGTTCGGGGAAAGCAATTACCTCAGCATGCGTGATGGCTTTGGATACCAAATATGCCGCACCACCTACAGCAATAAGGTAAACAGCGCGATTATCAGCAATCGCATCGATACCTATTTGGCCTCGCTCAGCCTTGCCCACCATACCCATTAAGCCAGTCTCTTCGAGCATAGTACGAGTAAATTTATCCATGCGTGTTGCTGTTGTCGGCCCCGCGGGTCCCACTGCCTCGTCACCAATGGGGTCGACGGGACCAACGTAGTATATAAAGCGACCCGCGAGATCAACAGGTAATTTTTCACCACGAGCCAAAATATCCGTCATTTTTTTATGCGCTGCATCGCGACCTGTGAGCATCTTCCCAGACAGAAGCAGTGTATCTCCCGGTTTCCACTGCTCAATATCTTGCTGAGTGACAGTATTCAAATTTACGCGACGCACTGACTCATCAGTCTCCCAAGTTATGTCGGGCCAATCATCCAGATTCGGTGGATCTAATTGTGCCGGACCAGAGCCATCAAGCACAAAGTGAGCGTGACGTGTGGCGGCACAATTGGGGATAATTGCCACAGCTTTATTCGCTGCGTGAGACGGATAATCTTTGATCTTAATATCCAATACGGTGGTCAAACCACCGAGGCCTTGGGCACCGATACCCAGAGCATTGACCTTGTCAAATATTTCAAGACGCAACTCTTCATTGCGGTTTTCCGCACCTTTAGCTTGTAACTCTTGAATATCAATATGTTCCAGAAGAGCCTCTTTAGCCATAAGCATGGCTTTTTCAGCGGTACCACCCAAGCCAATACCTAAAATACCTGGGGGACACCACCCCGCACCCATGGTTGGCACCACATTGAGTACCCAGTCAACCACAGAGTCTGAGGGATTTAACATAGCGAATTTGGATTTAGCCTCAGAGCCACCACCTTTGGCTGCGACATCAATTTCTACTTTATCTCCGGGTACAATCTCATAATGAATTACCGCCGGTGTATTATCACCCGTATTCGTTCTCGCGCCATCGGGATCAGCCAAAATCGAAGCACGTAAAATATTATCAGGATGCATGTATGCGCGTCGGACGCCCTCATTTACCATTTCGGTGACACTCATCTCTGCATCCCATTGCACCTGCATGCCAACCTTTACAAATACAGTGACAATGCCAGTATCCTGACAGATCGGTCGGTGGCCCATGGCACACATGCGAGAATTGATCAAAATCTGTGCCATGGCATCCTTGGCTGACTTTGATTCCTCTCGATCATAAGCCTGCTTAACCGCCTTAATAAAATCGGGCGGATGATAATAGGAAATATACTGCAGAGCGTCGGCGACACTTTGAATAACATCTTGCTGACGGATAAAGGTCATGGTTAATTTGATCCTGTTGAGCTACCGATATTGGCTGACTGTTCGAGCTGGTAAATTTTTTGGTTTATCTGGCGGCGAAAGGCTTCCATCGATTTTACCGCTTCCATATTATTGCTTATATCTTGATCTATGCGCTTTATCGATGCCTCTAATGACTTCAACTCGCTTGCCTGAGCTTGCAGACCATTGTTGATCGCATCCATATCAGCATTAATAGCCAAATAGTTGGCGCTCAACGTTTTAAGACTCTTGCTATCTTTGGCATGTTTCGCTTGGTACCTATTTACTGCATTAGCCAAAGACGAAATATCTTTCTGGTTTTTCTCAATTTTTCCTTTATTGATATCATTACTCACACCCCAGAGTTTACGGATTTCGCTCCAGTGCTTTT
>JASLVT010000023.1 GCA_030741175.1 Porticoccaceae bacterium | reverse complement strand
GATGTCAAAGGCACAAGAGTACATTTCCCCAAAGGGCTATGCCGTTCAATTATTCAGGCGACGGCGCCCAAAGAATATACCCAGCATGCACGCAACGCTGATCGCAGTGTGATTATTGGCGGCAAGCGTACAGTACTAGTGCCAGCCTATGGCTCACCTTTCGTCCATGATATTGATCAGGGACGACGCTACGCCACCATCGAAGACTTCCAGAATTTCGTTAAACTGGCTTATATGGCACCTGGGTTACACCATTCCGGTGGCACTATTTGTGAGCCGGTAGATCTACCGGTTAACAAACGTCATTTTGATATGGTCTACAGCCATTTCAAATACAGCGATAAACCTCTTATGGGGTCGGTCACTCATCATGAGCGCGCTCAAGATACTGTCGATATGGCCAAACTGGTGTTTGGTGATGAGTTTGTTGACCAGAATTGTGTGTTGACCAGCCTGATTAACGTCAATTCACCCATGACCTATGATGCGACCATGCTTGGATCTTTGAAGGTCTATGCGCGTAATAATCAGGCGACAGTGATTTCACCTTTCATTCTAGCGGGTGCAATGTCACCGGTCACTACAGCTGGTACTGTTACGCAAATTCTCGCAGAGGCCCTGGCGGGTATCGCCTTTACCCAACTCTGTCGGCCCGGTGCTCCTGTGGTATTTGGCACCTTTGCAGCAGCAGTATCGATGGCAACAGGTGCTCCTACCTTTGGTACACCAGAGCCAAGTCAGGTGATTTACGCGGCAGCGGCATTGGCGCGTCGATTGGGTGTCCCCTTCCGAAGCGGCGGTGGGTTGACCGGTTCCAAATTGCCGGATGCACAGGCCGCTTATGAGGCAGCCAATACCTTGCAAACCAGTGCGTTGGCCGGCGTCCACTTTATGCTTCATACCGCCGGTTGGTTGGAGGGCGGCTTAGCCATGGGTTATGAGAAATTTATTATGGACTGCGATCAGGCCAGTATGATTTCTGTGCTGCTGTCTGGTATGGATATGTCTGAAAATGGACAGGCGCTTGATGCTGTTCGTGAGGTCGGCCCTGGCAAACATTATCTTGGCTCCGCTCACACATTGAAAAATTTTGAAACTGCTTTTTACCGTTCCACCATTGCTGATAACAATAGTTATGAGCAATGGCAGGCGGATGGCTCTTTAGATACAGCGCAGCGCGCTAATGGACTATGGAAAAAAATGCTCAATGAGTATGAGGCCCCCGCCATTGATCCGGCTGTTGATGAGGCGTTATTGGATTTTATGGCGCGACGCAAGGGCTCTTTTGAAGATCGAGATTATTAGGCAATATTTTACTTAAAGGTGACATTCTATGTCTGATGAAGACGACATCGTATTAGCTGAGTTATCTGACGAAGATTTAGTGCTGCAGATGCATGACGATCTCTATGATGGTTTAAAAGAGGAGATCGAAGAGGGTACCAGCATTTTGCTTGAGCGCGGCTGGTCGGCAGAAAAAGTGTTGGGAGAGGCCCTTGTTGATGGCATGACCATTGTCGGCATTGATTTTCGCGATGGCATTTTATTTGTACCCGAGGTGTTGCTTGCCGCTAATGCTATGAAAGGTGGTATGGCTATTCTCAAACCGTTATTGGCTGAAACGGGCGCCAAGCCGGTAGGTACCATGGTTATTGGTACAGTGAAGGGTGATATCCATGATATAGGTAAAAACCTTGTTGCCATGATGATGGAGGGTGCCGGTTTTGAAGTGCATGATATGGGCATCAATAATTCTGTGGAAGACTATATAGCCACATTGGAGCGTCATAAGCCTGATATTTTGGGTATGTCGGCACTGCTAACCACCACCATGCCCTATATGAAAGTGGTGATTGATGCACTGAAAGATCAGGGGCTTCGAGATAAATATATTGTGATGGTCGGTGGAGCGCCGCTTAATGAGGAATTTGGTGTGGCGGTCGGTGCCGATGCCTATTGCCGAGATGCGGCTGATGCAGCGACTACAGCTATCCGTCTAGTTACCGAGCGCAGAGCGCTAGAGTCGGCTTGATGACAACGGCCCGTGCTCAGTCTAGGTTGCTAGTAATAGCCTGCGGTGCACTGGCCCACGAGATTACTCAGTTACAAAAGCTCAATAACTGGTGCCATATTGATCTGCAATGTCTCGATGCAGAACTACATAACCGACCCAAGCTGATACCGCAAAAATTACGCGCGATGATTGATAAAAATCGTGGCCAGTACGAGCGTATTTTTATTGGTTATGCAGACTGTGGAACGGGTGGTGAGATCGATCGCCTTATAGAAAGTTATGGCTTAGAAGTGGATCGTTTACCCGGTGCCCATTGCTACTCATTCTATGCTGGTGATGAACGATTTAGTCAATTATCTCAGCAACAGTTGGGCACGTTTTACCTGACCGACTTTTTGGTGGAGCATTTTGATCGTCTTGTTATCAGGGGACTAAAGCTAGATAAACATGAAGAGTTGCGTGATCAGTATTTTGCCGGTTATCAGCTTGTGGTTTATTTGTCACAGCGTGTCGATGATAAGTTATTGCGAAAAGCTAGGGATGCGGCAGAGTTTTTAGGGTTGGCCTTTAGTCACGAGCACTGTGGCTATGGAGCCTTGGAGAGCAGCTTACACGAGCAAGTACTAAGAGTTAGTTGAGAGAGACACAGCATGCAAAAAATCGAAGTATTTTGGCGTGATATCCCTGCTCAGGTGCTGGTAAAAAGTGGTCGCGTGCGAGGTAAAGCAATGCTGAGTCATCGTTTTCAGGCAGCTATTGACCGCGCTGCTATGCGAGCCGGCAAAGGTGGTAGCGATGAATATCTAGAGGATTGGCGTCGGGTCACCACATCATTTGAGGCAGAGGGCAGTGCGCAAGAGTTAGCTCAGCAATTTGCAGATGCTATCGAGGCCACCTATTCAAATGCCGATATAGCGGCACTAGTGGCCAGTAAAGGCCTGGCAGTCAAGTCAACATGAGACGGGTTCGCCATTGGTCGGTCAATAATGCGCGCTGGCTACGCTGGGTTTATCTCGGCCTTGAGTCCTGTCTGGTAATGGTGCATCCACTGCTGAGAAGGCTGGGTTATCAGCGCTTGGATGCTGGCTTCGCCCGAGTTGAGAAGCTGATTAAAGGGTTTTTATTCGATTCCCAATCCTGTGGTCAGTGCACACTTGGTGAAACCGGTATGGCCTGCCCAATGAATTGTCCCAAGACATTGCGCAATGGACCCTGTGGTGGTGTGCGAAGTAATGGTCATTGTGAAATAGATCCTGGGATGCTCTGTGTCTGGGTTGCATCTTGGCAGGGGAGCCAGCGTATTGGCGCGCCCGAGTCCACCATTCAGGTCATACAGCCGCCGGTCGATGTGCGTCTAAAGGGCAGTAGTGCTTGGCTGCGAGCGGTGAGAAAGAGATTGGGGGTGGATTGATGCTATTTGATGATGAGCCACTGGCTGGCGAAAATCTTCCTATACTACCTGGTCATGATTCTCCCGGTCGTTTTGAGCGTGTGCTGCGTGCTGGTCAATTTGCCGTGACCGCCGAAATAGCGCCGCCTGATTCGGCCGACCCGCAAGAGGTCTATGCCCGAGCCGCGCTATTCGATGGTTATGTCGACGCAATTAATGCGACCGATGGTTCCGGTGCCAATTGCCATATGTCTAGTGTGGGTATGTGTGCATTACTGACCCGGCGCGGCTACTCGATGATTATGCAAATATCCTGTCGCGATAAAAATCGAATTGCTATGCAAGGTGATGTGCTGGGCGCCTCGGCCATGGGCGTGTCAAATATCCTCTGTCTCACTGGTGATGGGGTACAGTCTGGTGATCATCCCGAGGCCAAGCCTGTCTTTGATATGGACTGCATGACCAGTTTGCAAATGCTTAAAGGCATGCGAGATCAGGGGCAGTTTCTCAGTGGTCGTAAAATTTCATCTCCACCTCAGGTATTTTTGGGTGCTGCAGCTAATCCGTTCGCGCCACCATTTGATTACCGACCATTACGTCTGGCGAAAAAAGTTGCTGCCGGCGCGCAATTTGTGCAAACACAATACTGCTTTGATATCCCAATGTTAAAGGATTACATGGCCAAAGTACGGGATATGGGACTGCACAAGCAGGTCTTTATTTTACCCGGAGTTGGCCCCTTGGCGTCGGCTAAGTCAGCCGAGTGGATACGTAATAATGTGGCTGGAGTACATATTCCTGATGCCATTATAAAACGCTTGTCGGGTGCTGAGGATCAGCAACAGGAAGGCGTTAATATCTGTATTGATATGATCAATGAAATCCGTGAAATAGAAGGCGTCAGTGGGGTGCACATTATGGCCTACCGACAGGAACAGCGCATTGCTGAAATTGTAGAAAAAACACAGGTGCTAGGGGCTCGAACGCCCTGGCATCCCAACCGATAATGTCTGGAGAACAGCATGACCATCACCACTATTAGTTCTGCCACCAAAGAAGTCAAAATAGGCTTTGACCAGCCGTTTGTCATTATTGGTGAACGTATTAATCCTACCGGCCGCAAAATATTGGCTGAAGAAATGAAAGTTGGTGACTATAGTCGCGTGGAGTCCGATGCCCTGGCTCAGGTCGCTGCAGGTGCACAAATGCTGGATGTCAATGCGGGCATTCCACTGGCTGACGAGCCGCGCATTCTGGCTGAAGCCATTCAGTTAGTGCAGTCAATTACCGATGTTCCCTTGAGTATAGATTCATCAATTATTGAGGCGCTGGAAGCGGGTTTAGCTGTCTATCAGGGCAAAGCGTTGGTTAATTCTGTGACCGGTGAGGATGAGGTGCTAGAGCGAGTGTTGCCCTTGGTGGCCAAGCACGGCGCCTCAGTGGTGGCGATTTCCAATGATGAATCGGGCATTTCTGAGGATCCGGATGTACGCTTTGCAGTGGCTAAAAAGATTGTTGAACGCGCCGCCGATCACGGTATTCACTACAGCGATGTTGTCGTCGATCCACTGGTTATGCCGATTGGAGCGATTAATACCGCTGGTCTTCAGGTCATGCATGTGGTGCGTCGTCTGCGTGAAGAGCTCAAGGTAAACACTACCTGCGGTGCATCCAATGTCAGCTTTGGATTGCCCAATCGCAATGGTATCAACAGTGCATTTCTGACCATGGCAATGGCATCGGGAATGACCTCGGCGATCACCAGCCCATTGCACCCCGAGGTGATGGCGGCAGTGCGCGGCGGTGATGTGATGATGGGCCATGATCCCAACTGCGCCAACTGGATTCAAGCTTATAGGGAGCCCGCTGTTGAAGGCGAGGGTCGCGCGCGCGGCGGTCGCAGACGACGGGGTTAATCGTATTTTGCAAAAGATGGTCAAGGTGGTTTTTACTCCCTCTGGTCGGCGCGGAAGCTTTCCTGTGAACACGCCGCTACTGCATGCGGCACGAGTATTAGGTGTCGATATTGATTCTGTCTGTGGTGGCCGCGGGCTATGTGGTCGTTGCCAGATAATCTGTGCTGAAGGATCTTTTGCTAAACATCAGATCGAGTCGGATAGTAGCCACTTGTCTCCCCTCTGTGCGACTGAGATTAAATATAGTGAGCGTAAGGCGCCCTTAGCCGATGGTCGGCGTTTAAGCTGCCATACATTATTGCTGGATGATGTGGTGATTGATGTGCCACCTGAAAGTCAGGTACATCGACAAGTGGTACGCAAAGAGGCTGAATATCGCGATATTAGTCTTGATCCCGCTACGCGGCTTTACTACGTGCAGGTGGAAGAGGCAGATATGCATGTGCCTAAGGGGGATCTGCAGCGCCTTATGGATGCCCTGAATGAGCAGTGGAGTCTTACTGATCTTGATTTCGACAACATCCTATTGAACTCCTTGCAGCCTGCTCTGGATGCCGCTGAGCGTGGTGTCACCGTCGCGGTATATCGCAATCGTCAAATTATCGCACTGTGGCCGGGTTTCAGAGACAACGCTTTTGGTGTAGCCGTCGATGTTGGATCGACCACAGTTGCTGCACATCTCTGCGATCTTGCGACGGGGGAAGTGGTGGCTAGCGCAAGCCAGATGAATCCGCAGATTCGCTTTGGCGAGGATTTAATGAGTCGAGTCTCTTATGTCATGATGAACCCAGAGGGAGCTGAGGCGATGACACTGGCTATTCGGGAGACGCTCAGTAGCTTGTTTGCGCAGCTCGCGGAGCAGACCGAATCGAGCGTCGACGACATCCTCGAAGTCTCAGTGGTGGCTAATCCGATTATGCACCATATTCTATTGGGCATCAGCCCCGTACCACTGGGTGGTGCGCCTTTTGCACTGACCACAGATGCGGCGGTTGAGCTAGCTGCCAATGAATTAGATTTAACCATTAATGCTGCGGGACGCGTCTATATTTTGCCCTGTATTGCCGGCCATGTTGGTGCGGACACCGCCGGTATGATTCTCTCCGAGGCGCCGCAAGAGCAGGAGCAGATGACCCTTTTAGTCGATGTGGGCACTAATGCCGAAATTGTGCTCGGTAACCGTCATCGTCTGTTAGCCTGTTCGAGTCCAACGGGTCCCGCATTTGAAGGTGCTCAGATCAGCTGTGGACAGCGAGCGGCACCTGGTGCTATCGAACGCGTGCGTATCGACCCAAAAACGTTGGAGCCGCGCTTTAAAATCATCGGTTCTGAGCTGTGGTCTGATGAGCAGGAATTCGAGGAGTTGATGCAGACGCAGCCTGTGACCGGCATCTGTGGCTCAGGCATTATTGAGGTAGTCGCTGAGATGTACTTATCAGGCATTGTTACCGAGGATGGTATTATTGATGGTGATCTAGCACGTCAAAGTGAGCGAATAGTTCAAAATGACCGGACCTGGTCTTATCTGCTTCACCAGCCCAATAACGATGCATCTCCGATAGTGGTGACACAAAATGATATTCGACAGATTCAACTGGCTAAAGCGGCGCTCTATGCCGGGGTTAAGTTGTTAATGGATCATATTGGTGTTGATAGGGTTGAACGAATTCGGTTGGCCGGTGCTTTCGGTAGTCATATCAATGTGCAACATGCCATGACGTTGGGTTTGATTCCGGATTGTGCACTTGGTGAGGTTTCCTCAGCCGGTAATGCCGCTGGTACTGGTGCACGTATCGCTCTGCTCAATCAGCAATCGAGAAGTCTGATCGAAAATTTGGTGAAAAATATAGAGAAAATTGAAACAGCTATCGAAGCTAAATTTCAGGATTATTTTGTCGATGCCATGGCTTTTCCAAATAAACAAGATCAGTTTACAAATCTATTTTCTGTGGTTAAAAAACCACCATCCAAAATTATTAGCGATACTGCGGGCAGTTCACGAAAACGTCGCCGCCGCCACTAGTTTTAGCCTATTTAAAACCTTAAAAAAACCTTCTTTTAAATTGATTTTTTGGCCTATAATCTGATCTATTAAGTAGGACTTGATCGCAAAGGTTGAGCCGAAAATAATAATTATAATATTAAAATTAGAAAAGAGATTGTTGATATGGTCGACACCGTAGATGCAGTTGTAGCTGAGTCCCCAGAAGCATATGAAACCATGCATATTGGTTTTCTTTTGATGCCAGAGTATACCCTCAGTACTTTTTCAAATGCGGTGTCGGTATTGCGTATGGCCAATCGGTTGAGCGATAAAGAACTTTATCGTTATTCTGTTTTTTCTCTCGATGGCGAGTCAGTTGTGTCCAGTGCGGGTCTTGAGCTGAAGTTAGATGGTAGCCTGAAATCTGTCGATGATATGCAGGTGTTGATTGTTTGTGGTGGTTACAATATCAAGGACCATTGTACTAGGGAGACGCTCGAAGCTCTCCGCGCTATGGATAAGAAAAACATTCCTCTGGGTGGTATCTGCACGGGTAGCTATGTGCTTGCATCAGCCGGTCTGTTGGATGGTTATCGCAGTACTATCCACTGGGAAAATATTGCCAGCATGCGCGAACAATTCCCCAAGTTAAATATCTCTTCGAGTCTCTTTGTGATCGATCGCGATCGCTACACCTGCTCTGGTGGTATAAGCTCAATCGATTTAATGCTCAACCTAGTTGCCAGTATCCATGGTCATCAGTTGGTACAACAGATCTCTGAGCAATTTACCTGCGATCGTGTTCGTACGGAAAAAGATCCTCAGCGTGCGCCTCTCCAGTATTTGATGGGCGCAAGTCAACCTAGGCTGGTAGATGCTGTGACTCTTATGGAGGCTAATATTGAGGAGCCGCTTAGCCTGGACGAGGTGGCCGAATATGTCGGTATATCGAGGCGTCAATTGGAACGATTATTTAACCGCTATCTACATTGTGCACCCTCTCGCTACTATCTGGAATTGCGTCTTTCACGAGCAAGATTGCTGTTATTGCAGACATCTATCCCAGTGATCGATGTGGCTATAAGCTGTGGCTTCTCTACCGCACCTCATTTCAGTAAATGCTACAGTGACCTCTATGGTAAGCCGCCGAGCAGTGAGCGACGGGCGCTGAGTTAACTCTGACGGAATTCAGTGGGCCTTTTATCAAAATTGGTGCGAAATGCACGCGAGAAGTGGGCGGTATCTGCGAAGCCACATTCCTGAGCTATATCAGTAATCGACCGGGATGTATTTTGCAATAACCAGAGTCCATAGCTTAACCGAATAGCGCGGTAAAATTTTTGCAGACTCTTTCCCGTATCGCTCATAAATAGACGCTCGATTTGTCGTTTTGAGATATTTAGGCGGTCGGCAATTTCATCAGTTGATAGGGGACGGCTAAGGTTTTGCTCCATCAGTAATAATGCGCGCACTACCCATTTGTTTTTTACCTGATAATCTGAGGTAGGTTGCGGCTGAGGCGCATTCGCTGGCCTGGGATTGTCCATGACTAAGATGCGCAAACTCTTGCGAGCCCAGCTTTGCCCTAGATGCCGTTCAATAATATAGGCCGCTAAATCTGCCGCCACGGCACCTCCAGCGCAGGTGATTCGATCACCATCATCGACAAATAATTGATCTGCTACAGGGACGACATCGCTAAAACGATCGGTTAAATCCTTGTGGTGGAACCAACTGACACAGCAACGGCGATTATGCATTAAGCCCGCTCTTATCATGGCAAAAGAGCCGGTGCACAAACCGATAATGGGAACATGCGCTCGGTCGCTGCGCTGCAGATAATCAATTAGGTGTTGATTGCCATGCAATGTCTCAGACAGTAGGCCGCCAACAACCACTATGTAGTCAAATTCAGCTGGGTCGCGGTACGTCTCCCAGGGTTCAATAGCGACACCGGCGCTGGAGGTAATCTTTTTAAGGTCTGGCCCCATGACTGTCCAGCGACAGTGAATTTGTTCACTGTGATCACCTTCATCGGCGGCGAGGCGCAGAGCATCGACAAAAGCGGAAAAAGGCAACAGAGTAAAGCTTGGCATCAGCACAAACCCTACCGATAAACTGGGTGACGTGGCTAATTTTTCGTCGGCGTTTGGAACCATTGCTTGATTGCTAGGCAAAATGAAGATTGTAGATTGGTCGACGCTTATATACAACAAATTATAATTAGCTACAGAATACAAACGTCATATTGGTTAATTTTTATGCAATTTGGTCATTATTGTCGTTTTTAGCATCACAGTTGTCAGTTTTGTTCTATCGGTCACTGCCATTCACTTGTTCCAATAACACGATAGTCCGCAATTGTTATGAGTGATTATGGTGAAGAAATACTCTGGCTTCAGTCTGTTCAAAAATGCGCTGAGTTACCATGAAAATTGGCAAAAACTATGGCGTAGCCCGCAGCCCAAAACCGATTACGATGTGATTGTTGTCGGCGGTGGTGGTCATGGGCTTGCGACAGCCTATTACCTGGCGTCGGTCCATGGCATTACCAATGTTGCAGTAATTGAAAAAGGTTATTTAGGCGGTGGTAATACGGCTCGCAATACAACCATTATTCGGTCTAACTATCTGTGGGATGAAGCAGCACAGCTATATGAATTGTCACTCAAGCTGTGGGAGGGATTGAGCCAAGAACTTAACTACAACGTGATGTTCAGCCAGCGCGGGGTATTAAATCTTGGTCACAATCTACAGGACATGCGTGATATTGAGCGACGGGTGAATGCCAACCGCCTCAATGGTATTGATGGAGAAGTTGTTAGCCCTCAGCGAATAAAAGAAATAGCCCCTCTGATAAATATTTCCAGTGACTGTCGTTATCCTATTTTGGGTGCCTCATGGCAGCCTCGCGGCGGCACCGCTCGACATGATGCTGTCGCTTGGGGTTATGCGCGGGGCGCTGATGCTCTCGGTGTGGACCTTATTCAGGAGACTGAGGTGACGGGTATCCGCCGTAAAAATGGCGCGGTGGTGGGCGTTGAAACAACTCAGGGCTTTATTGGCGCGCGAAAAGTTGCCTGTGTTACCGCCGGCAATTCCGGTGTTGTGGCGGCTATGGCGGGACTGAGATTACCGGTTGAGTCGCGACCTCTACAGGCACTGGTTTCCGAGCCGGTTAAACCCTGTCTCGATACGGTGGTGATGTCCAATGCTGTGCATGGCTATATCAGTCAGTCGGATAAAGGCGATTTGGTCATTGGTGCCGGCGTCGATGGCTACAATGGCTATGGCCAACGCGGTTCATTTCATATTATTGAACACACCTTGCAGGCGATTTGTGAACTGTTTCCCGCTTTCAGTAGGGTGCGTATGAACCGGCAGTGGGGTGGAGTGGTAGATACCTGCCCAGATGCTTGCCCAATTATCAGCAAAACTGCCGTCAAGGGACTCTATTTCAACTGTGGTTGGGGTACTGGAGGTTTTAAGGCCACCCCGGGGTCAGGCTATGTTTTTGCCGATACCGTAGCCAATGATCGTCCCCATCCCCTGGCCAAGCCATTTAATATAGACCGTTTTAACAGTGGAGCTCTGATAGATGAGCACGGTGCTGCCGGTGTGGCTCATTAATTACAGGTAATTTGCTGATATGTTATTAATCTATTGTCCCTACTGCAAAGAGGCGCGCGATGAGGAAGAGTTTAGCTACGGTGGTGAGGCTCATATTGCGCGTCCTGCAGACCCAGACTCCTTGAGCGATAATGAATGGGGTGACTATTTGTTTTTTCGTAAAAATCCCCGAGGTATCCATCATGAAATGTGGTACCACAGCGCAGGTTGTCGGCGTTATTTTAATGTTACTCGGAATACTGTTTCCTACCAGATACTGGAAACCTATGGGATAGGGACTCAGCCTCAGGTAACTGAGGGTAGGGGATCGCAGAAATGAGCA
>JASLVT010000239.1 GCA_030741175.1 Porticoccaceae bacterium | reverse complement strand
TAACCTCTATGGCACTGACGAGCAAAAACAAACCTACCTCGCCAATCTGATTTCAGGAAGTTGGTCTGGCACTATGAACCTTACTGAGCCGCAAGCGGGTAGTGATTTATCGGCGGTTAAATCCAAGGCGGTGCCGAATGGCGATCATTATTTGGTGAGTGGTCAGAAGATATATATCACCTGGGGTGATCATGAATTAGCCGACAATGTTATTCATTTAGTTCTCGCGCGGTTACCTGATGCGCCAGCCGGCAATCAGGGCATCTCATTGTTCCTAGTGCCTAAGTATTTGATCAATGCCGATGGTAGCCTAGGTGAGCGCAATGACGTGCGTCCTGTAGGTGTTGAGCACAAGTTGGGTATTCACAGTAGCCCCACCTGTACCATGGCCTTTGGTGATCAGGGTGGAGCGGTCGGTTATTTAGTTGGGCCTCTGAATCAGGGCTTGATGTGTATGTTTAGCATGATGAATAACGCGCGTCTGTCGGTGGGTCACCAGGGCGTCGGTGTCGGTGAACGAGCTTATCAGCAAGCTGTGGCCTATGCCTCAGACCGTGTGCAGGGCAGAGTTCAAGGCGTTGAGGGCAAAGCGCCTATTATTCATCATCCAGACGTCAAGCGTATGCTGATGCAGATGCGTGCGCTGACGGAGGCCGGTCGTGCGATGTCGTTCTATACCATCGCCGCCGAGGATCGCAGTCACCGCCATCCCGACGCTGATCAGCGAACCCTGGATGCCCAGTTGGTCGAAGTGATGACCCCATTAGTAAAAGGCTGGTGCACTGAAGTCTCCATGGAATCTACCTCTCTGGGGATACAGGTGCATGGTGGTATGGGTTTTATTGAGGAAACCGGGGCTGCACAGCATATGCGTGACGCACGTATTTTGCCGATATATGAAGGGACCAATGGTATTCAGGCATTGGATTTCGTGGGTCGGAAATGCCTTCGTGATGGTGGTGACACGTTAAACCGTCTGCTCAGCGATATGGATTCTACGGCTAACAATACTGTGCCACAGCTAGATCTGATCTTTAATGCATTGCATCAAGCCGTTGCCGACTGTCGATCAGGCCTGCAATTTGTTCTAGATCATCCTGACCATTCGCAGGCGGTGGCCTATAACTTTATGATGCTATTTGGTAACTCAGTAGCTTATTGGCAGTTGGCTAAACTCGCGATTGCTGCGCAACGCCGATTGGACGACGGGTCACAAGATCGCTTTTATCATCAGAAGATTGCTACCACTCGTTTTTTTGCGACGCAGTTATTGCCGCGGAATCGCGCTTATCTGTCATCACTACAGGCTGGCGCAGAGAGCATTGTTGAGTTGGGTGCGGAAGATTTTGTAACCGCCTAAGTTAATTATGAGTTGCTAGTGACCAAGCCGACAATCAGCGCAATACTGGCAATAAATAATAGAGTGAAAACAAACCCTCCAATAATGAATGCCACGGGGTTACCGCTGGTGAAATCTCGTTCGCGATTTTTATTGGTTTGCACACCAATAGCAGCAGCCAAAATACTTTTAACCAATGCGATCAATCCTGGTTTTTTTGGAGGGGTCTGCTCGGACAATGTGGATTCCATCTTAGTCATTTAGGATAGGAGTCAACCAGCGGTTGACTGTTGATACCTCAACCCCTTTACGTTGCGCCAATGATTCAACCTGATCTTGGCTAATTTTTCCTGTATTGAAGTACTGCGCATCGGGATGGCCAAAGTACCAGCCACTCACAGCTGCGGCAGGGGCCATAGCGAAACTATCAGTTAGCTCAACCCCGATATTTTTCTCTACATCCAACAGTTTGAATAGCGTTTGTTTCTCGCTGTGATCCGGGCAAGCGGGGTAGCCGGGTGCAGGGCGGATACCGCGGTACTGCTCTTTAATTAGCGCCTCATTGTCCATTGATTCATTCGCAGCATAGCCCCAGTATTCTTTGCGTACGCGCTGGTGTAGATGTTCAGCAAAAGCCTCTGCCAAGCGATCGGCCAACGCTTTTACCATAATGGCATTGTAATCATCATGAGCAGCTTCATATTGTGCCGCCAGTTGGTCAGCGCCTATACCGGTGGTGACAGCAAAGGCGCCTATATAATCGGTTATACCCGATTCTTTTGGCGCAATAAAGTCAGCTAACGAAGAGAGCTCTTCGCTAGCTCCGGGTTTCTGAATCTGTTGACGGATATGGTGTAGCGTGGCGATTGTTTCTCTCTGCTTCTCGTTGGCCGCTGTAGAATAGACCTCGATATCATCATGATTAACTGTATTAGCGGGCCATAAACCGAACACGGCACGCGCGGTTAGACGCTTTTTGTCGATAATATCCTTAAGAAATGCCTGTGCATCATTAAATAGATTCTGAGCGGCTTCACCGACAACATCATCATTTAGGATTTTGGGGTATTTCCCGACCAAATCCCAAGTGATAAAAAATGGAGTCCAATCAATAAATGGAACCAATGCCTCTAATGGATAATCAT
>JASLVT010000238.1 GCA_030741175.1 Porticoccaceae bacterium | reverse complement strand
CTCA
This sequence comes from Porticoccaceae bacterium, assembly GCA_030741175.1. GTDB lineage: Bacteria > Pseudomonadota > Gammaproteobacteria > Pseudomonadales > Porticoccaceae > HTCC2207. The sequence continues at coordinate 2,522 of JASLVT010000238.1, read as the reverse complement.
GTGAGTCCAGAGTTGCCATGTTGGTTGGTATTCCACTCATCCATATTGTCGAGTAATTGATCGTCTTGGTGGATAACCAGAGAGGGCCCTTCGGCCAAAATATTGAGATTGGCATCGGTCACCACAGTGGCTATTTCAATAATGCGCTCATGTTGTGGATCAAGACCGGTCATTTCTAAATCGATCCAAATGAGATTGAGAGGGTCTTGAGTTGTCATAGCGCCGCCTGTGATGTTGTGCAAAATGTTACTGAGAGCGGTTATGCTATATCCTTGGCGCCCATAACGCCAGATATGCAGATTAACCGGGAAAAACTATTGAGTAATCGCAGACTGAGTAAACGTCAGAAAGATCGCATTCAGGCCATTCAGGAGCGTCGGCGCCAGCGCGCCAATCTAAAACAGACCTTCAATGATGAAGATCTGACTAATCTACAAGGTCTTGGGCAAGAAACCCTAGGTACAGTGGTGACAAACTTTGGCACGCAGGTCGATATTGAGGGTAGTGAAATGCCCTTTAAGGGACAGATCTATCGCTGCCACAAACGTACTAATTTAGAACCATTAGTCACTGGTGATCAGGTGATCTGGCGCCATGCCGAGCCTCATGGCGTGGTGGTAGCCTGTGAGCCACGCCAGTCTCAACTGATTCGACCAGATAATTACGGCAAACTTCGCCCTGTCGCCGCCAACATAGACCGAATCGCTATTGTGTTCGCGCCTAAGCCGGTCCCACACAGTAACTTGCTTGATCGCTATCTGGTCGCCGCTGAATCCCAAGATATCACACCACTACTGGTACTTAACAAAAGCGATATAGTCGACCGAGAAAATCAGGCAGACATCGATCAACTAATAGATAATTACCGCTCTATAGGTTATGAGGTTATTGTGGTTTCTGCAAAAACCGGCGTCGGCATTGATGAACTACAACGTTATTTGGCCGAGCATACGTCTGTTTTTGTCGGCCAGTCTGGTGTAGGAAAATCATCGCTGCTCAACCGTCTACTACCCGAGGCTAATATGCAGGTGGGACCCTTATCCGATACTAAGGAAGAAGGCACCCACACCACTACGGCGTCAAGACTATTCCACCTGATTGGCGGTGGTGCGCTAATCGACTCCCCCGGTATTCGAGAATTTGCTCTAACTCACTTGAGTCAGGAAAAAATTATTAATGGATTTATTGATTTTCGACCCTATCTAGGCAACTGTAAGTTTCGTGACTGTCAGCATGATAAAGAAGTTGGTTGCGCACTGTTACAAGCGGTAGCAGATAAAAAATTACTTCAAACCAGACTGATGAATTATCGTCAAATTATCCTAAGCCAGCAGGAAAGGTAACGCGCGCCTGGATGAAAAAGTGTTAAAATTGCGGCCTACACAGGATTAGTCATGACCCATAACCATCTTATTGAGCCCAGCGAGCTGCAAGCCAAGCTTGGCGATAACAACCTCATTATCGTTGACCTGTGCAATGAGGCGCTATATCGACAAAAACATGTTCCCGGTGCAATTCATCTATCGGGAAATCATTTGGTCGCAGGTGCACCTCCGGTACCTGGTGCTTGCCCCTCACTAGATCAGCTACAGCAGGTCATAAATTATTTGGGCATTGATGGCAGTAAGCCGGTTATTCTCTACGATGATGAGGGTGGCGGTTGGGCTGGTCGTTTGGCTTGGACCTTAGATTTATTGGGCCTATCTAATTGGCGTTATTTAAATGGTGGCATAGTACCTTGGATCAAAGAGGGCTATGAACATGAAAGCACCATTAACCAACCCAACAGTATTGACTCGGAGGTAAATTTTGCTAAACCTCAGGCACGCATCGATCAAGAGCAAATTATTAATCTTTTAGGCGAGTCTAACTTTGCCGTTTGGGATGCCCGCAGTCCGGCCGAATACAGCGGCGATATGGTGCGTGCGGCTCGAGGTGGTCATATTCCCGGAGCCATCAATCTGGAATGGACGCAACTGATGGATCAAAATAAACATCTGCGTATTCGCGAGGATGCCCAGGAGATTTTAGATAGCCACGGCCTCACTCGAGAAAAGCACATTGCCACCCATTGTCAGAGCCATCATCGCTCTAGCTTTACTTATATGGTTGGGCGAATTCTGGGCTACGATAATATCCGAGGTTATGACGGCTCTTGGGCAGAATGGGGAAACCAGCAACAGACCCCAATTGACCTCGGCTTTTAAACCTCTGAGCTAATTTACCCCTTAATTGAGTATTGAAAATATGAGCCATCGCGCTGATCTATTTGTCGCTCTACAGCGAATGCTACCAAAACACGGCCTCTCGCGAGTAATAGCTAAGCTCGCCGAGTCAAAGCGTCCCTGGTTAAAAAACAAGCTTATAAGTGCAGCAATCAAAGCATTTGATATCAATATGGCGGAAGCGGCGACAGAAGACCTAGACGCTTATGAAAACTTTAATGCTTTTTTCACCCGCGAACTCAAAGCCGGCGTCAGACCAATAGACACGAGTAAAACAAGCCTTATCTCTCCTGCCGA
>JASLVT010000237.1 GCA_030741175.1 Porticoccaceae bacterium | reverse complement strand
ATTATTGCCGTGCTTGCCGAAGAATTTGGTCTTATTGGAGTGTTAACGCTTTGCATTGCCTATCTCTTGTTGATAGTGCGCTGCATGATAATTGCGCTTAATTCACAGTCGCAGTTTGGTCGTTTGATAGCCGGTAGCTTGGGTCTGACTTTCTTTACCTATGTTTTTGTCAACATGAGTATGGTATCTGGGATCCTTCCAGTAGTTGGTGTGCCGCTGCCACTAATTAGCTACGGGGGCACAGCGATTGTGACTCTGTTCCTCGGATTTGGTATCCTTATGGCCATTAGTACTGAGCCCAAACGGATTAGGATCGCGCTTTGAAAAAAACCATTATCTGTCTCGCTGCACTCTGCCTGAGTCTGCTGTCTGCACTACCCCAAGCTGATTACTCTGGTCATCCAGAGGCTGCGGCCTTTGTTGATTCTATGGTCAAAAAGCATCAGTTTGATCGCCAGCAAATTGTAAATTGGCTATCGTCCTCCACATATCAACAGTCCATTGTTAAGGCCATGAGTAGACCGGCGGAAAAAGTAAAGCCCTGGTATCAGTATCGCAAACATTTTATCTCCGACTTACGCATTGAACGTGGCCTGCAATTCTGGGAAGAAAACCAGCAAACTTTGGCGCGGGCAGAGACCGAATTTGGGGTGGATCCGGCGATAATTGTCAGCATTATTGGCGTTGAAACAAATTATGGTCGCAATACGGGCAGCTACAAAGTGATTGATGCGCTAACCACGCTGGCCTTTGATTATTACACCCATATTGAAAAACGCGAATCGAGAAAAAGATTCTTCACCATCCAGTTAGAGAATTTATTTTTATTGGCTCGTGAACAGAAACAAGATCCTATCAGTCTAAAAGGCTCCTATGCTGGTGCTATGGGATGGGGTCAGTTTATGCCCAATAGCTACCGAGACTATGCCGTGGATTTTGACGATGACGGCTTCGCTGATATTTGGACTAATCCGACGGATGCAATCGGCAGTGTAGCTAATTATTTTACTAAACATGGATGGAAAACCGGTCAACCTGTTGCTACCAGAGCCCATATTAGCGGCAATATCGATGAGAGCGCGTTAAATAAAATGAAACGTCCCACCACAACAGTCAGTGAACTCGCCGCAATGGGGTATAAACCAGTCGAAACATTCGATCCTGAAACTAAAGCATTTCCTATGCGCTTAAAAGCTAAATATGCTGATGAATACTGGTTAGGGCTGCACAACTTTTACGTCATAGGCCGCTATAACCCACGAACCAAATATGCAATGGCTGTCTATCAGCTCAGTGAAATCATCCGAAGTCGTCGCTGTGCCTCAGCAAGTAACTGTTAAAATCAGCTTTTTCCAACTTTTCCTTATGCTAGCGGTTGCTCTTTCACTGGCGGGCTGTGGCTATACGCCGAGTTTAGTTGAACAAAAAGACAGTGCCGGTGAGAGAGTTGATACAGGAGCAATCCCAGATCCGGTACCCAAAGTGGAACCGATCACCAAAGCGGGTAACAAGAGCCCCTATAAGGTCTTCGGCAAAACCTACTTTGTCATGCCCAGTAGCAAGAACTATCGCGAGACAGGCGTTGCCTCTTGGTACGGACGAAAATTTCATGGTCGCAGAACTTCAAATGGCGAGATTTATAATATGTACGGCATGACCGCAGCCCATAAGTCTCTGCCAATCCCTACCTATGTGCGAGTAACTAATTTAGAAAACAACCGCGTAATTATTGTGCGTGTCAATGATCGAGGACCTTTTCATGGCCCGCGTATTATTGATCTATCCTATGTAGCAGCATTAAAACTGGGCTTTGCAGATCAAGGCACCACAAAGGTGTTAGTAGAAGCGATTGACCCATCTGGAAAAACCAATCAAAAACCTGTAACAACCAAGCCTCAAACCTCCACCAAAACAGATAATGCAAATCCACCGCTCAAATTAGATCAAGGTAGTTTCTTGCAGGTCGGCGCCTTTGATAATGCAGATGCTGCAAGAGTGCTACAAAAACAAGTAAGAAGTCATACCACTAAGCCAATTCTGGTTCAGCAGAGAGACAATCTTTTTAAAGTATGGATCGGACCTGTGGCCGATAAAATGGAACTGCTAATGATTAAACGTGTACTCCAACAATCCGCAAATATATCGGCATTTATTGTCAATCCATAGATCTATCGCGATACACTAAACAATGCTCGCAGAACGGGCATAAGCGGCTAGGTAGTGTTAAACTAACGCCCATCTAAATATTAATGTTTCGGTAAAAAATATGTTTAAAAAATGGACTCTAGTAGCAACCATATTGCTGTGGTGCTTGGCCATTACCTCCGTCACTCAAGCACAAAAAATGTTCCCTGCTCCGCCGCAACTGGCAGCCAAAGCCTGGATATTAGTGGATGCCGATACCGGCTATGTTATCGCGGAAAATAATGCCGATGAAACACTGCCGCCGGCAAGTTTGGCCAAGATGATGACCACCTATATCACCTCAAATGAAATTAAGGAAAAGCGTCTTAAAGAGGATGATCTGGTGCTTATTAG
>JASLVT010000236.1 GCA_030741175.1 Porticoccaceae bacterium | reverse complement strand
CAGCTGCTGACCATTGGGCAATTGACCCTGTTGATGACCGGTTACCTTTGGCGCCAGCGCCTGCACCAAACCATAGGCAATGACCCAGCTGGCCATAAGGGTGCCCACCTCGACATAACTCCAATCCAATTGGCTCTGCAAAAACACCGGCAGGGCCACCACAAACCAGATATCTCTTGAGCAAAATAAAAATAACCGCGCCAACGATAGCCAGTTAACTGCCGCGCTTTTATTTAGTGATTGGGTAAAGCGCTGTTTATTGGTACCGGGCTGAGACTGCAGTATTGCGCCGCCAATCAGTAGGGTCGGTAGCAATAATAGAATCATGGCAATCAGGCTGCCGCGAAAACCAACCGCGGCCAAGAGGGCGCCACCGAGGAAAAATCCCAGTCCTTTCAGTGCATTTTTCGAGCCGGTGAGCATCGCTATCCAGCGATATAAACGGCCCTGCTGACTATCGGGCATCAACGCTTTGATACTGCTCTTGGCGCTCATTTTATTAAGATCTTTGGCGACTCCCGACAGCGCCTGTGCCGCCATCACATAGACCACCGTGAGCTGGGATGGCTCGATCAGCAGCATTGTTAGCGCCACAATTTGCAAACTTAAACCAATATGCATGCACAAGGTAACGCCGATCCGAGAGGCTAGCCAGCCACCATAGAGATTAGTGACAATGCCAAAAAATTCATAGAGCAGAAATAGGCTGGCGAGTTCAAACGGGCTGTAACCGAGATCATGAAAGAACAGCAGTACCAGCATACGCAGAGCACCATCGGTCAGCGTAAAAGCCCAGTAACTGACTGTTACTGTGATGTACTGGGATAAAGCAGATTGGAGTGCCATCAATGACCTACAGTGAAGCCGCCACCAGAGCGGTCAATTCCATCATCCGGTTGACATAGCCTATCTCATTGTCATACCAGATAAGAAGCTTAACCTGTGTGTCATTCACCACCATGGTCGAGGGACCATCGACAATGCCTGAGCGCCGATCATTGGTATAGTCAACAGACACCAGTGGGCGCTGTTCAAAACCTAGGATACCCTGCAGACGACCATCGGCAGCAGTTTTCATCGCTTGATTCACCTGTTCCACCGACACGGCTTGGCGCAATTCAAAAACCGCATCTGTGAGGGAGGCATTGGCCAGAGGCACACGCACCGCCAGTCCATTGAGTCGGCCTTTTAGCTCGGGAAAAATCTCCGTAATCGCAGTGGCAGAGCCGGTACTGGTCGGGATTAATGACATGCTACTGGCACGGGCGCGGCGCAGATCAGTGTGGTATTCATCGAGAATACTCTGGGTATTGGTTATATCGTGGATGGTGGTAATAGAACCGTGCTCAATACCGAAATCCTGTTGCAATACATCAATTACCGGCGCCAGACAATTGGTGGTACAGGATGCTGCTGTAACAATATTCTGCTCTTGATACAGTTGGTGATTAACGCCCATCACCACATTGAGCACCTTATCGACGGGTAGTCCCTTAATCGGTGCCGAGACCACAACTTTGGCAATATCTTGGGCAAAAAACGGCGCCAATGCCTGTTCGGTTTTTAAGGTGCCGGTGCATTCCACAACAATATCAACCTCGGCGGCGCGCCAGGGTGTGTCATCAATTGCAGCGCATTGGGAATAGCCAACCCGCTGGCCATCGATAACAATATGGTCATCACCCTGATTGCCACTAATGTCTTTATCCCAAGTGCCATGGACTGAATCATAGCGCAGCAGATGGGCTGCACTGTGGGCGTCGCCGGCGACTTCATTGATATGCACCACTTGAAAATCGGTGCTACCCCAGGATTCTCGCAACGCCAGACGACCAATACGCCCGAAACCATTTATACCTATTTTAACTGTCATTCTAATCCCACTGGACCGATGCAAAGGTTATCGATGATAGCCTAGGATCATTACAGAATTATGATGGTGCTTTCGTTTTATTTTCGTTTGATCTTCGTTTCATTGAAGCAGATTGCCTATTACATCAAACGATTATCTCTACTGATCTTCCTCGTTCGGCCCATGAATATGACCGAGCTCTAGTTCCTCTGGGGTGGCATCGCGCACATCTTCAATTGAAACTTCGAAGTTGAGGTTTTTGCCGGCCAGCGGGTGATTGCCATCAACGGTGATAGTATCCTCACTGATCGCTGTCACGGTTACAGGAACACTGCCACCCTGACCGGTCTGGGCTTCAAACTGCATTCCTACCTCAATGCTGTCTACACCCTGAAAAGCATCTCGGGGTACCTGTTGAATTAATTCAGACTGCACTTCCCCATAGCCTTCGGCGGCACTGACGGCGACGGTCATATTATCGCCAACAGACTTGCCTTTAAGTGCGTTTTCAAGGCCGGGAATAATATTGCCAGCGCCGTGGAGGTAAGCTAAAGGCGCATTACCGACTGAGCTATCGAGCTGTTGGCCATCATCATCGGTAAGGGTGTAGTGAAAGCTGACGGCGCTGTTGTCTTTAATTGTCATAATGGGTTTCCAAGGGATAGAGTATAAGACGCTATTATGCGT
>JASLVT010000235.1 GCA_030741175.1 Porticoccaceae bacterium | reverse complement strand
CGTCATGGTCGTCATCATCATGACCGTGATGGCCATCACCATGAAAAGGGATACCATAGAGGTTTTCTGTATCGCTGAATGAAAGGCCAACAAAGCCCCAATCTCCAGTCTTGGAAATACCCAATCTCTGGGTGGTAGACCCAGAATCAGAATTTGGTAAATAACCTAACTCTTCCTCTTCATCATGGTCCTCGCCTTCATGATCCTCTTCATGAATAACCGCGCCATCGGGAATATCATAGTTATCAAATTCAGAGTCCTTGTAGGCAAGGCTGATATTGAAACCACCAAGATTGTTTTGGTAAGACAAATCATGGCTATCGCCATCATTGACCGTTTGAGTTTCCAAACCCAGGGTAAACTCTGGTTCTTCAAAGTCTGTCTCGGCAATGGTGTTGTCGACTACATTAATTATGCCGCCGATGGTGCCATTGGAATACAGCAGAGATGAGGGGCCTCTGACGATTTCGATTTGCTGGATATTATGTAAATCAACATCATTGACATGGTCTGGCCCCAAACCTGACACATCTCTGACCACTATGCCATTGTTGAGAACCTTTACTCTAGATCCGGACATACCTCTGATTATAGGTTGGCCAACGGCGGCGCCATAATCACTTGAGGAGATACCCACCAATCCATCAATGCTAGCACCAATGCTTTGACTGGCATCGGTAGCAATGGATTGACCACTGACAACATGCAGTGGGTTTGAGATTGCATCTGAAGAAGCATCAATCAATGACGATGTAACAATAACTTCTTCCATTTCCTGTGTAACAGCACCACAGGATAAACTGACGAGCCAAGCTGCCAGCGGCAACTTAACAGTATTAAGCTTGTGCATAACTTTTTCCTCTAAAAAAATATTAGTCGTGCCGAACTAACGGCACAAATTAGTCCCAATGGGAGACTGCAAACTAACTAGAGGTGGAAAGGGGGCGCACGGGCAAGCTGACAAGCTCTGACGCGGCTGATAACAGCGTCTTTGCTATGGACAATGATTGGGGTTGCGGCCGTGGTTACATTGATTCGAATAACATCAGTGGTAACCGCCACCGAGGAATGCTGAAATACAGTGACTGAACAGCTACTTTCCTCATGCTCATGATCATCATGGTCATGAGCGGTTGCAATCGCCGGCCCGAGACTGATACTCAGGCAGAGTACGAAAGCGAATAGTAAGTGAAGCTGCTTTATCATTATACGATTACCCAGAAAACCTAGGCTGAAAAAACCGACTCAGCATTCTATAGGTTTTTTGTACTGTAGCAACATTTAAATTGCAGTATAATGCCGCCTGAAAATAGATAGCATGGAGACCCCATGGCAGATCGTACAGCCACAGTTACCCGCAATACTCTCGAATCTCAGATTACCATTAGCGTTAATCTCGATGGAACGGGGCAGGCTAACCTGCAGACGCCGGTGCCATTCCTGAACCATATGCTCGATCAAATTGCTCGGCATGGACTGGTAGATCTGGATATTCAGGCCAGCGGTGACACCGAGATTGATGATCACCACACAGTGGAAGATATTGGCATTACTTTGGGTATGGCAATTGCTGAGGCTATTGGCGATAAAAAAGGTCTGGCCCGCTACGGCCACGCTTACGTCCCCTTAGATGAGGCTTTATCTCGTGTGGTGATGGATTTCTCCGGTCGTCCCGGACTTATTATGAAAGCGGATTTTGTGCGTAGTCATGTTGGCGACTTTGATGTCGATCTTGTCCGCGAATTTTTCCAAGGCTTTGTTAACCATGCATTGGTCAGTTTGCATATCGATAATCTGCGCGGCGCTAATGCTCACCACCAAGTCGAGACTATCTTCAAAGCCTTTGGCCGAGCCTTGCGTATGGCCGCCACTGCCGATGAGCGTATGGCTGGTGTAATGCCGTCAACCAAGGGTACCTTGTAAAGGTACCCGTTTCTTCAATTGTTCGATCGCTGAAGCTTAATTTATGAGTGATTTCAGGAGCCATATCGCCATCATTGATTACGGCATGGGTAATCTCCATTCTGTTGCCAAGGCGCTAGAGCATGTGTGCCCGGGTGCCAAGATATCAATTACCGCCGATCCAGCATTGGTAGAGGATGCAGATCGCGTGGTCTTTCCTGGGGTCGGAGCCATTCGTGACTGTATGAGCGAGATCAAGCGTCTCAATGTCGGAGATGTGGTAAATAAAGCGATGAAGACCAAGCCAGTGTTGGCTATCTGTGTTGGCATGCAGGCATTGATGCAGCACAGTGAGGAAAATGGTGGAGTTGACTGCTTGGGGTTATTACCGGGTCAGGTAAAGTTTTTTGGTGATACTTTAGTCGATTCTCAGGGCATTAAGCTTAAAGTCCCGCATATGGGTTGGAACAATGTGCATCAGACTATTGATCATCCATTATGGCAGGGTGTTGAGCAGAATAGCCGATTCTATTTTGTGCATAGCTATTTTGTCGACGCAGAGGACAATCCTAATATTGCAGGAACCTGTCAATACCCTTGGGATTTTGCAGCGGCACTCAGTTATAACAACCTGTTTGCCGTGCAATTTCATCCAGAAAAAAGTGCCGATGCAGG
>JASLVT010000234.1 GCA_030741175.1 Porticoccaceae bacterium | reverse complement strand
AAACCAACTAACACTTGATTAAAAATTAACCAGCCACAGATGCCTGCGGCTATACCGGCGGCAATATCATCAAGCATTATGCCCAATCCACCGGAAACCTTTTTGTCCAACAAACTTATTGGCCATGGTTTTACAATATCGAATAACCGAAAAAGTAAAAACCCTATGAGTAACGTTACGTAATTACTCGGCAAAAAGGCCATCGTAATCCACAGACCAACAAACTCATCCCAAACTATGCCACCATGATCATGAACCCCAAGCCTTTCCGCTGCGCGGCCGCAAATGGCAATACCTACAACGGCACTGGCTAGGATTATCACAATATAAACTGGCTGAGAGAGCTGGGATAACAGCAACCAGATGGGAACAGCGGCAACCGTACCTACTGTACCTGGCGCCTTTGGCGACAACCCACTACCGAAGCCAAAAGCAAGCAACAACAGCGGTGAACGCACCAGTTGATTGAATGTGGGGTTAATTGCTGAAATGATCGTATCCTCTTATCGCTGTAGTGACTGGGTTGCCATCCAACAAGATAGCATGCTTATCATCAGCGGCAACAATATGACCCACCATGGTGGCATCGAGTTCTCCCGCTTCAATCCATTGGTCAACTTTATGGCTCAACTGCTGCGGCAGGGTAAAGCACAGCTGATAGTCATCTCCTCCAGACAGAGCCCAAACCACACTCTGCTCTGGATAATTAGTTTTTAACTCTGGATGAATAGGTAATTGTTGACTAGAGATCTCCGCACAGACCTCACTGGCTTGGCAAATATGACCCAAATCAGCCAGGAAACCGTCAGAGATATCAATACAGGCGCTGGCCAATGAACGCAATTTCAGCCCTATTTGCACCTGCGGCTGTGGATTATAGAATCGATCCAGCAAGCGCTTGCTCACCTCAGTTGCGCCATTGTCGGTTATTTCTGCCAAGGCCGCGGCACCATCACCTAGGGTCCCAGTCACATAGATACTATCTCCAACAGATGCACCGCTGCGCAGCAATGCCCCATCGACAGGCACCTCCCCCAATAAGGTGATGCTGATAGTCAACGGCCCTGCGGTGGTATCACCACCCACTAAAGCCAGATCATATTCCTTGGCTACTGTAGCCAAACCACGACTAAAGGCCTCTAGCCATTGAGAGCTTGCAGTCTCTGGAGGAATAGTGAGAGCAAGGGTAAACCACTTCGGTGTTGCGCCCATTGCCGCTATATCACTGAGATTAACACAGAGGGCGCGCGTAGCAATCTGCTCCGCATTGGCACATGATGGAAAATGGATGCCCTCAACTAGGCTGTCGGTAGCCACCACGAGGCGTTGAGCAGATGTGGTATTAATCAAGGCAGCGTCATCACCAATACCTAGCGCAACAGCCCGCTGACCGGTGAGATTCTTAAAATACTTTGAGATCAAGGTAAATTCGCTAGCCATTAGACCCTTCAACAATATTGAAAACCCACCTGTGGCGAGTCCATATCCAATTATTATCGCTTGTTTGCCGCGACTTCTATCGAGCGCTTATCCACCGCCACTTTATCTAGAACACCATTAATAAATTTAAAGGCATCTGTGGGTCCATAGGTTTTTGCCAGATTGACGCCCTCATTAATCACCACTTTGTAAGGTACCTCAATGCTGTACAACATCTCATAGCTGGCAATGCGCAGAACAGCTCGGGATACTGGGTCCAAGTCTTTATTATCTCGATCGAGATGTGGCTCATAACTGCCATCTATCTCAGTTAAATTTTTCGGCACACCAAATAAGATATCGTGAAACAAGCCAGTATCTACCTTGGTCATATCATTATCGACATGGAATGCCGCCTCAATATCGACCAGATCTGTACCGCCCATCTGCCAAGAATAAAGTGCCTGCACCAATAATCTGCGGGCCTTCTGTTTTGCTTTTGGTTTCGACATCGACTTATTTGCCCTGCATCTGCTTGAACACCGACAGCATCTCGAGAACAGTTAACGCAGCCTCTTCGCCTTTATTTTCCTCATTGTCACCCGAACGCTCCAATGCTTGTTGAAGGTTATCTGTGGTCAATAAACCAAAGGCAACAGGTAGAGCCTCTTTTAGACTTACCTCTCCAATACCTCTTGTAGTCTCAGAGCAAACATAATCAAAATGCGGAGTGTCTCCACGAATAACACAACCAAGGGTAATAATTGCATCAAAACGGCCCGTACGTGCAGCCTGTTGCGCGGCCAACGGCAACTCAAAAGCACCGGGCACACGATAGACCTCTACAGCATTGCCGTCGATCTTATGTCGGCCCAGTGCGCGCACGGCGCCAGCCAGCAGTCCATCGGTGACCTCGGCATTCCAACGCGCTGCAATTACCGCAATACGCACATCATCCAAATCAAAGATGCCCTCTTCAGGCCTAAACTCACTCATAATTAATTCCTGTCTCAGCTATTTGCAGTCAACGTACTCAACAACTTCAAGATCGAAGCCTGAAATACCCGTAAACCTGAAAGGTGCACTCATTAAACGCATTTTGTGTACACCGAGGTCCATTAGGATCTGTGACCCAGTGCCGACCTGCTGATAAACCACTTCGTTGGCAGCTGGTGCTTTTCCACTAG
>JASLVT010000233.1 GCA_030741175.1 Porticoccaceae bacterium | reverse complement strand
CGAGAGCATAAATCGGCATGCTAAATTCTGCCGCAATACAGTTGCCAATGACTTTATCTGAGATTAGTTTCTGATCACAAAGATAGTGTACCAGACACATATTAGTTGCTTTAGCACTTCGAATAGCGGTGTTTAGTTCCTGTGCATTAATAAGATGATTGTCGACCAGTCGCCTTGGTAAACCATGCAACGCTAATGGGGTGTTTTTCATACATATTGACCTTCCCTGTCAAAATCGTTCGGTAGCAGTGTACTGAGCAGGCGCAATGAGCGTAGTGTCTGCAATCACATAATCAGTAACAATATTTGAACTCGGTAGCGGATATTAGAAAATTTGGATGCAGACACTGGCAGATAAGTTAATGCTATCGCAGACTGAGGATGGGAATTAGATGGTCGGCGCGATGGACTATGTTATAGACAGATGATTTCCTAGCGACCTGTAACTAGATTTAATAATGCCTTCGGTGAGTACAATTCTCTGGAGATTTCATGATGAAAAATCACCATTTAGGATTCACTTTAATCGAGCTTATGATCGTAGTCGCAATCATCGGCATATTGGCCTCAATCGCATTGCCTGCCTACCAGAATTACTTATTGCGTGCGCAGTTCACTGAAACGATTGTTGGTACCAGTGCGCTTAAAATGGCAGTGGAGATTTGTGTTCAGTTAAAGGGGCTTGCACATATTGCCGACTGTAAGGAGGATACCAATGGAATTCCTGCAAATGTGGTTGCCGGTGAACAACGGGTTGGACTGGCGTTAACGAACTCTGCGGCAGAGCGGGACGCAAGTGCTGGCCGTGAGGGTGATACATTGATTATTACTGCAACTGCACCAACTGACTCTCCTAACCATGATGCGACTTTCACACTCACAGGTACATTGCGCGCCAGTGGTCGGGTGACTTGGGATAAGGGCGTTTGCTCGGACGGTGCGCTCTGCTAATGGTATGTAAGGACTATTAGTTTAATCTCATGGATAAATCAATTGCTTGGATATGTTTCGTCAAGCTACCGGAGGAAATATAACTCACCGATGAACTGAGGTAGTGTTTTACGCTGTTATCGGTAATATTCCCCGATACCTCAATTTTAGTATGGCCAAGATCTATTGATGTTAATTGCTCGATATCCGCTGGCGAAAAGTTGTCCAACATTACCACATCCACCTTGGCATCAAGGGCTTGTTGCAATTCCTCTAGGTTCTCCACCTCGACTTCCACTAGCTTATCCGCCGCAATCTGTCGTGCTTTTGCAACTGCCTGTGCAATGCCACCACAGGCAGCAATATGATTTTCTTTAATTAAAAAGGCATCATAGAGGCCGATACGATGGTTGTGGCAACCGCCCACGGTAACGGCATACTTCTGGGCTAGACGAAGACCAGGGATTGTTTTCCTAGTATCGAGAATCCGCACCTCTGTGCCTTTCACGCGATCAGCATATTGTCGCGCTAGGTTTGCCGTGGCTGAGAGCGTTTGGAGAAAATTAAGCGCTGTGCGCTCCCCAGTTAGTAACATCCGAGCATTACCGGTCAGGGACAGCAATGTTGTATCTGGCGCCACCGTTTCACCCTCTTCAATATGCCAATCAACTTGAATATTGCGATCAAGCTGTTTGAATACTTCATCTACCCAAGGGCGTCCACAAATAGTCGCTGCTTCTCGCGAGATAACTATTGCTGTGGCCTCTTTGTCAGCGGCAATTAATTGAGCGGTGATATCGCCGTTGCCGATATCTTCTTCCAGCGCACGCGCTACACATTGGGGAATATCATTAGCGGTTGCAGGAGGCAGATGGATATCACTCATTGGGTTCTCTTATTTATGTTGTATGATTTATTGGCGGCGCATTGTTCTGATCTGGGAGGAGTGTTCACCCCTCTGTTCCCAGTCTTCTCAAACAGCAGTATAACAGTAATAACGGGATTGGATTTTTCCAGTTGATCTGTTTCAATGTTATGGATTGTACTATCAAAACCCGCACAGTATGAAAATTGCACAGGGTTGGCTCACCACGGCTAACCGCCTTAGTTCACCCAACACTGATACCCGCCCGAACCCGGTGGACATTAGTCTATTGGTGGTGCATAACATTAGTCTGCCACCGGAACAGTTCGGTGGGCCCTACATTGGTCAGCTATTCTGTAATTGTCTCAATCCCGATGAGCATCCCTATTTTGCCGATGTGGCACAGCTTAAAGTCTCTTCACATCTATTGATCGATCGTTTGGGCAAGATAGTGCAATTTGTGCCGTTCCATCAGCGAGCTTGGCATGCTGGTGTTTCAGAATTCGAGGGGCGTGAAAACTGCAATGACTTTTCGATTGGTATTGAAATGGAGGGAGCCGATCATATTGCCTACACAGATCGTCAATATTTAGTTTTGGCCGAGGTGACCAAGGCACTCTGTGTTGAATACCCATTGATAACGGCTCAGCGCATTGTCGGTCATAGTGATATCGCGCCAGGCCGAAAAACAGACCCTGGACCTGCCTTTGATTGGCAGCGTTTTCGTCATATGTTGACATAGCGCGGAGACTGAGATGAATTTTTTGATTGCCCTTTTGGCTATTCTCTTACTTGAAGCTTACAGCGAGTTGAGTGCAGTGCAACGCGATAGTTGG
>JASLVT010000232.1 GCA_030741175.1 Porticoccaceae bacterium | reverse complement strand
GCGTAGTCGGATAGTGATTTTCGACCAAAACCACCACCCATAAAGCAGTTGTGTAAGGTCACATTCTCAACATCAAAGCCTAGGGCATCCGCAACCGCTTGCCGAAAACTTAAGGGGCTTTGACAACCAACCCAAATTTCACAGGAGTCATCTTTGACCACTGCCGTGGCATTAAGCGGCTCCATGCAGGTATGGGCGAGAAACGGCACGCGATAGTCGGCCTGTATAACTTGCGTTGCTGCAGTCATAGAAGCGGCTAAGTCGCCCTGTGAAACATCCAACTGTCGATCGACACCAGCACTGATGTCCTTGTCAAATTGCGCAAATATACCATCACTAGACACCGCATCGTTATCAGTAGCAGACCATTGAATATCAAGCGCATCCATACCCTGCTTTGCCTGCCAGTAGCCTTCTGCAATAACGGCAACGGATTCTGTCGTTGAAAATTGTGCCACCAATGCGCTGACTTCGGCAGGTGGAAGGCGCACCACATCGACAACACCTTTTACGGCGCGGGTGCGACTGTCATCAATACTTTCAACAGTCCCACTGAAAGCCGGCGTGCGCTTAACAGTGGCATACAACATGTTTGGCAGCCGCACATCGAGAGCAAAGGTCGCCGTGCCATCAACCTTACTCGGGAGATCATGTCGCTCAACATGCCGCCCCATGATATTGAACTGATCAGGGGTCTTTAGCTTGGGGGACGCGGGCGGCGTCATCTCTGCCGCTGCGGCGGCAAATGCCGCGTAGGGTTCAGTTCTGCCCGATGCTTCATGAATCAACTGACTGTTACGAGCGGTGATCTGATCCACAGGTACCTGCCATCTTTCCGCCGCCGCGGTAAGCAACATCTCCTTGACTGCTGCACCGGCGACTCGCATACCATAGGTGCCTGTTGTACGCACACTGAGGCTGCCCCCAGTAATCTGCAAATTGAGTGCTTGAGCGGTAAGCATCATCACACCATCCATTGTGGGCACGATAAAGTCTGGCATATCCACTCCGGCAAGCAGCATCCCTGTACCCATTGAATGATTCGCAAACGCACTGATGGCGGGAGCTTCCTCAAATTTAACTAGATCCCAGTCAGCATCGAGTTCATCAGCGAGCATTTGTGCCAGTGCCGTACCCGCACCTTGACCCATTTCCGAGTGAGGCACGATAGCCGTGACCTGATTATTACTATCGATTTTCACCCATGTATGGAGAAGTGTTTCATCAGCCCCTAACTCATAGTTAGAAAAGTCGCCCGCGCGGTTACCCGGACGAATTGCAACACCGACAATTAATCCACCTCCGGCAATCACTCCAGCACTGATAAATCCGCGTCTTGTCCACTTATTCATGACTGCCCCTCCATTACAGAATCAGCCTTGGTGGGATCGAACTGCTGAACACCGGCAGCGGATTTAATCGCTCTGCGTATTCGGTCATACATGCCACAGCGACAAATATTTCCTGCCATAGCATCATTAATATCGGCATCAGAAGGTGATGGATTGCTCGCTAGAAGCGCGGCGGCAGCCATTAGTTGCCCCGACTGACAATAGCCACACTGCGGCACTTGTTCATCGATCCATGCTTGCTGCAGAGGGTGGAGCTGATCAGGGCTTGGCGCGAGCCCCTCAATTGTGGAAATAGCCTGCCCAGCAACGGCTGAAACCGGGGTGATACAGGAACGCATCGCAACGCCATTGACATGCACCGTACAGGCACCGCACTGGGCAATACCGCAGCCAAATTTAGTCCCCGTAAGTTCTAGTTGTTCTCGAAGTACCCATAGCAACGGAGTCGCGGGGTCTACCTGAAGTGTTTGTTCGATACCATTAACAGTTATTACGGTCATTTTTGACTCTCTTAAATATTGATTGGTGACGCCGAATTATAATTTCATAAAGTAATCTGTCTTGGGCTAGTTTGCCATACCTAATATTGGTAGGTGCTTTACTTTTTAAGACCGCTAAGTTCTTGTAACAACTTTCAAAATACCCAATTAAGAGGCCTAGATGAGCCTTTCTACTATCTTATACCTAGCAGGCTTTGGCCCACTGTCACAAGTCTATTGGTACTACGTGATCAACTAACTAAAAGACCAAGTCCATTTCCTCAATAGCTAAAAGATTCCTTTAATCCAAAAAAAATTTAGCCCCGTAACTGCAAATGTTCAGGTAAAAATAAAACTATATCTTTGGGTAAAGTCAACCGAGCAGAGGGTAACAAAATGAAAATTAAACTCGCATTTCTATGGTTCTATGATTGCTACAATATGGTTATGGACCATAATAAAAATCCACTCCGCCATATCCCCGACCCCGTGTCTAGGCTATGGATTATGACGGTGCTTGCGTGGATGTGGTCGGTGGTCTTTGGCATCTATGTCGGGAGTGTTATTTATATGGGCATTAGCATTGCCAGCCACTTTATACTGCTATTTATGGCCTTTTTCACCGCTGCCATCTTCTACGACGCGGAGCGTCGCCATGATAGCTGGTTATTAAAGCTACGAGCCCAACAACAGCAATAAACAAACCAGCTAGGCTAAATTAGTTATGTGGTGCGAGCGTGCCAACCTTGGTCGCTCGCCATTGCCTCAGGGTTCTTTTTTCCGCGATCCAGACTATACTCCAACTTCG